>JBCBCR010000007.1:0-37843 GCA_038530495.1 Pseudomonadota bacterium
CTGAGCGCAGCCCTTGCGCGCGATCCGGGCAATGCCGAGCTGATGGGCGACGTGGTGGCCGCGCAACTGGCGCTGGGCCGGTTGGACCGGGCGCTGCCGGTGGCCACGCTGATGGAAGAGCAGGGCTTTCGCAGCCAGATCGCCCATATCGTGATCACCGGCGATCTGCTGGGGCGCGAAGACTATACCGAGTTTCTGCAGCGGGATCGCGATGATCAGGGCATTGGTCCGCTGGTCGATGGTCTGCTGGAAGGGTGGGCTTTGGTGGGGGCGGGCAACACCGCGGCGGCCATGGCCACCTTTGACGACCTGTCACAGCAGCAGGGCCTGCGCGGCTTTGCGATGTATCACAAGGCGCTGGCACTGGCGTCGGTGGGACAATATGCCGAGGCCGACGCGATCTATGCCGCGGGGGACAATGGTCCGCTGCTCGAGACGCGGCGCGGGGTGATGGCGCGGGCCGAGATGCTGTCGCAAATGGGGCGCAACGCGGATGCGCTGGAGGCGATCCGCGCGGCCTTTGGCGCGTCGCGCGACCCGGAATTGCAGATCATGGTCGACGCGCTGGAGGCCGGGGACACGGTCGCGTTCACCCACATCAACAGCCCCGTGGAGGGCGCGGCGGAGGTCTTTTTCTCGGTCGCGAGTGCCCTGCGCAGCGAGGCGGGCGCGGATTACACGCTGCTTTATGCCCGCGTGGCGCTGCATTTGCGGCCCGATCATGTGGACGGGCTGCTGCTGAGCGCGGAGCTTTTGGAATCGCTGGAGCAGTATGAGCTGGCCACCGCGGCCTACAAGAAGGTGCCCACCGATCACCCGGCCTATCACGCCGCCGAACTGGGCCGCGCCGCGGCCCTGCGTCTGGCGGACAAGTCCGATGCGGCGATCGAGGTGCTGGAGCAGTTGGCCAAGCGCTATCCCGACCTGCCGGTGGTGCATTCGACGCTGGGCGATGTGCTGCGCCAGCAGGACCGGTTCGAAGAGGCGGTGCCCGCCTATGACCGCGCCATTGACCTGACGCCCGAAGGCGCGCGCGGGGCGTGGTTCCTGCACTATGCCCGCGCCATCTGTCACGAGCGCAACAAGGACTGGCCGCAGGCCGAGGCCGATTTCCGTCGCGCGCTGGAGCTGAACCCGGGCCAACCGCAGGTGCTGAATTACCTTGGCTATTCGCTGGTCGAGATGCAGATCAAGCTGGATGAAGCGCTGGAGATGATCGAAGAGGCGGTCGCGGCAAGCCCCGACAGCGGCTACATCGTCGACAGTCTGGGCTGGGTTCTGTACCGGCTGGGCCGGTACGAGGAAGCGGTCACGCACATGGAGCGCGCGGTGGAGTTGATGCCGGTGGACCCGGTGGTCAATGACCACCTGGGCGATGTCTATTGGTCCGTGGGGCGGGTGCGCGAGGCGGAGTTCCAGTGGATGCGGGCGCTGAGTTTCGTGGACGAGGAAGACCCCGGTGACGCGCAGCCCGACCGGATGCGGCGCAAGCTGGAAGTGGGTCTGGACGCGGTTCTGGCCGAAGAAGGTGCGAAGCCGCTGCAGGTGGCCGAGGACTGAGCCACGGCTCATCGGGCCTTGGCGGCCCTCTTCGCGGTGGCCTAGCGGATGCGTTCGACAACGTAGTCCGAGAGATCGACCAGCATCTTTTTCAACGGGTGATCGGGCAGGGGCGTGAGGGCGGCTTTGGCCCGTGCGGCGTGGGTGATCGCGGTGTCCTTGGTATAGGTCAGCGCGTCGTGTTTGTGCAGCAGGGCCAGCGCGTGGTCGAGATCGCCGTCGTCTTGTTTGCCCGCCTCGATCGTGCGCGCCCAGAAAGCGCGTTCGTCGGCATCGGCCAGCGCCACGGCGCGGATCACCGGCAGGGTCAGCTTGCGTTCGCGGAAATCGTCGCCGACGTTTTTGCCCGTGGCCTGTGACTGGCCCTGATAATCGAGCAAATCGTCCACGATCTGGAACGCGATGCCGAGCGCGTCGCCGTAGTCAAAGAGCGCCTGCACGTGATCCGCGGGCGCGTCTGCGATGACACCGCCCACCTCGGTCGCGGCAGAGAACAGCGCCGCGGTCTTGCCGCGGATCACCTGCATGTACACGGCCTCGTCCGTGGCGAGGTTTTGCGCGGCGGTGAGCTGCAGCACTTCGCCCTCGGCAATGGTGGCGGAGGCATCGGACAGAATGCGCAGCACGTCCATGTTGCCGGTTTCGGTCATTAGCTGGAAGCTGCGGGAAAACAGGTAATCGCCCACCAGCACCGAGGATTTGTTGTCCCACAGCAGGTTGGCGGTGGGGCGGCCGCGGCGCTGCGCGCTTTCGTCGACCACGTCGTCGTGCAAGAGCGTGGCGGTGTGGATGAACTCGACCGTGGCGGCCAGATGCACGTGATAGGGGCCGGGATAGCCGCACATGCGCGCCGCGGCCAGCGTCAGCATCGGGCGCAGGCGCTTGCCGCCGGCCTCGACCAGGTGGCGGGTCACCTCGGGGATGCGGGGCGCGTGTTCGGACGCCATGCGGTCGCGAATGAGGCCGTTCACCGCCTCCATATCGGCAGCAAGAAAGGCGGCCAGCTGTTCGTGTGGTTTATGCTGTGCGGGCGCGTTCATGATCTTCCTTTTGGGCCTATCCCAAGCCCCTCGACAAGTAGCCCGCAGCCCCCTTACATCCACGATATGAAGGAACTTTTGCGCAGCACCGACCCGACGATCATCGCCTTTGCCAGCGCGCTGCTGGGCGGCGAAGACATAGACTGCTTTGAGATGGACGTAAATATGAGCGTCCTTGAAGGCGGCATTGGTATTTTCCCGCGGCGGCTGATGGTGCGGGCGGATGATTATGACGCGGCCCTGCGGGTGATGCGGGACAATGAGATCGACCTTGGGTTCTGATCTGAGCCATGACGCGTTTCTGGGCGGGCGGGTGCATCTGTGGCAGCCGCGCGGGGGGTATCGCGCCGGGGTGGACCCGGTTCTGCTGGCGGCATCGGTGGACGCGCACGCAGGGCAGGCGGTGCTGGATCTGGGCTGTGGCGTGGGGGCGGTTGCCTTGTGTCTGGGCGCGCGGGTGCCGGGGCTGACGCTGCTGGGGGTGGAGCGCGAGGCGGAGTATGCCGCGCTGGCGGCGCGCAATGGGCTGGAGGTGGTTGAGGCGGATTTGCAGGCCCTGCCCGAGGCCGTGAAGGCGCGTGGGTTTGATCACGTGCTGGCCAATCCGCCCTATTACGACCGGGGGGCGGGCCATGCGGCCCGCGATCCTGCGCGCGAGGCGGCGCTGGGCGAGGTGACCCCGCTGGCCGTCTGGATCGATGTTGCGACCCGGCGGCTGCGGCCCAAAGGGTACCTGCACATGATCCACAAGGCGGACCGGGTGCCGGACCTGATGCGGGCGGTGGACGCGCGGCTGGGATCGCTTGAGCTGATTCCCATCTGCCCGCGGATCGGCAAACCCGCGGAACTGGTGATCTTCCGCGCGCGCAAGGAAGGCCGGGCGCCGTTTCGGCTGCATGCGCCGGTTATTCTGCACGCGGGCATGCGCCACGAACGCGATGGCGAAGACTATACGCCTGAAATTCAAGCGGTTTTGCGCGAAGGGGCTGCCTTGCTGCAAACAGCGCGCCATTAATCTATCGTTAAAGTTGTGTCGCTTAACTTATACACATGTTGCGCATGCGGCGTGACAAGCTGACCTGTCCTGTGCAACGCTGGCCGGGCAACTTTTATCTCAAGGAGGACCTGAATGAGCGTCACCGCCCATCTCGAAGAGTTGAAAAAGAAGCACCAAGCCCTGAGCGAAGAGGTTGAGACCGCCCAACGCTCCCCCGCCGTAGATCACACTCAGGTCGCGGTCATGAAAAAACAGAAATTGCGATTGAAAGAAGAGATCACCCGACTTTCGGGCTGACATCTTTCGTGCCGCTGGCACCATCTTTGACCCGGGCACTGGCCCGGGCGGCCAGCATGGCACCGGCTGTCACCAGGGCTGCGGCAGCGCCGATCACCCATGTGGCGGCGGCCACCCCGGCCAAGACAAGCACAACGGTTGAGATCAGCGGCGCGGCATAGGACGCGGTGCCCAAGAGCTGGATATCGCCCCGCTTGACCCCGATGTCCCAGACGTAGAACGCCAGCCCCACGGGCCCGAAGCCGAGCGCGATGGCGCTGGCCCATGTCTTTGCGTCCTGCGGCCAGAGAGGTTGCTCCAGCGCCAGGTGCAGCGGGTAGGACAGCGCAGCCGACGCAAGGCAGAACACTGCCACCGACGCGGTGGGGGCGGTGCCAAAGACGCGGCTGAGCACGGAATAGCCCGACCATGTGAGCGCGCAGACGCTTGCCACCAGATAGCCGGGCAGGGCAGCGGAATTGAACCCGGTGCCGCCGCCGGTGATGATCAGGGCCGCACCCGCGAACCCGATCAGGGCGCCCGCGACATGGCCCGCGCGCAGCTTTTCCCCGGGCAGCAAGCCGGAAAAGAGCACGATCAGCAGCGGCCAGAGATAGGCGATCAGGCTCGCCTCCGCCGCAGGCGCTAGGCGCAGGGCGGTGAAATAGAGCGCGTGGTAGCCAAACAGACCCAGCGTGCCCATGGCATAGACGTGCAGCGGCACGGTGCGCAGTGCGCCCAGCTGGCCCGACGCGGTGGTCCAGATTAGGCCCAGCGTGCCGCCGATGGCAAAGCAGATCGTGTTGAGCAGAAGCGGTGGCGTGGGGGCCGCGCCCACGGTCAGCAGTGCCAGCACGCCCCACAAGAGCACGGCGATAAAGCCCAGAAGCGTGGCGTTGCGGCGGGTCATGGGGCGGAGACGGGCACGAGTGTCATGGCGTCCGTGATGTGACGCATCTTGTCTATCTCGGCAACGATCCATTCGCGCAGGGCAGCGATGTGGGGCCGGGTTTCGGCCCCCTTGGCGCAGAGAAAGCGGAACCGCGCACCGGTTTCCAGTGCGGTTTTGAATGGCGCGACAAGGCGGCCATCGTCGAGATCCTTGACCACCAGCGCGCGGCGGCCCAGCACCACGCCGACACCGGCAAGGGCCGCGTCAATGGCGTGGTCGGCCTGACTGAACCTTGGCCCGTGCACCTCGGGCGGGGGCAGGTCCATGGCGCGGAACCACGCGGCCCAGTTCGCGGGTGGTTCAAGAAATTCGATGCTGTTGTCGACGATCAGCGGCGCGTTGGCGAGGCTGGCGGGTGTGGGAAAGCGCGCGGCCATTTCGGGCGTCATGACCGGGCACACCCATTCCTCGGCCAGCGGCTGGACGAAATACTGGTCCTCGGGCGTGCGTTTGCCAAAGCGGATGGCGACGTCGATGCCGTCTCGGGCCAGATCCATCATCTTGAGCGAGGCGGCAAAGCGCAGTTCGATCTCCGGGTGGTCGAGGGCAAAGGCATAAAGCCGTGGCGCCATCCATTTGGCGGTAAAAGCGGGGCCTGCTGTGACCACGAGGGTCTGGTTGTCCATGGTGCGCTGTGCTGCGCGCCATGCGGCGGCCAGCGCCTGAAACCCGTCGCGTGCGCCGGGGGCCAGCGCGCTGCCCGCTCCGGTCAGTTCCACAGCGCGGTTGAGGCGGCGAAACAGCGGCGTGCCCAGATGCTCTTCAAGAGATTTGATCTGAAAGCTGAGTGCTGCGGGTGTCACGTGCAGTTCCTCGGCGGCCTTGGCAAAGGACATGTGGCGTGCGGCGGCGTCAAAGGCGCGCAAGGCGGTGAGGGGTGGCAGGCGATCAGGCATGGTCACTTAAGTACAGCTTAAGTGAGGCGCTGAAAAGTCTCGTTTGTCGCGGGCGTCTCTTTTGCCCATGTTGGATGGCAAGAGAACAGCCCAAGCGAAAGGACCAAGACATGTTCGAGACCTCCGCAGACCCCCGCATCCGCAACGGCATGCTGCGCGCCCACGAAGAGCGCGGCGCGGCACTGGCACAGGCCTGGGCCTGGATGTTCGGGAGCAAATCTTTCCGCTGATCGGCGTACGCGATCTTACGGAATGGCACCGCATGGTGCGCATGGGGTCGGGGCAGTGATGTCCCGACCCCTTTGTTTTTAGACGAAAAACTGGGCGCCGTTGGCCGAGATGGTCGAGCCGTTGATAAAGCCCGAGTCCTCGGAGCAGAGGAAGCTGACGCAGCGCGCGATCTCTTCGGGTGTGCCGAGGCGACCGGCGGGGATGCCCGCGATGATCTTGTTGCGGATCTCTTCGTCGATGGCCATCACCATTTCGGTGCCGATGTAGCCCGGGCAGACCGCGTTTGCGGTGATGCCGGCGCGCGCGCCTTCCTGAGCCAGCGATTTCACGATGCCCAGATCGCCCGCTTTGGTCGCAGCATAGTTGACCTGACCGAACTGACCCTTTTGCCCGTTGATCGACGAGATCACGACGACGCGGCCGAACTTGCGCTCGCGCATGCCAGGCCAGATCGGGTGCACGGTGTTGAACACGCCGGTGAGGTTGGTGTCGATGACTTCGTTCCATTGCTGCGGGGTCATGCGGTGGAACGGGGCGTCGCGGGTGATGCCCGCGTTGGCGATCACGGTGTCGATGGGGCCAAGGTCGGCCTCGACCTGTTCGATACCCGCCTTGGAACTGTCATAGTCGCCCACGTTCCACTTGTAGGTCTTGATGCCGGTGGCGTCGGTGAATTTGGCCGCGGCGTCGTCATTGCCGGCATAGGTGGCGGCGACGGTGAAGCCTTCGGATTGCAGTTGCTTGGAAATGGCTTCGCCGATCCCGCGGCTGCCGCCGGTAACGAGGGCTATGCGTGACATGATTTCTTCCTTTGTCTTTGAATTCTGGCCGTCGGTGTGTCGCGGCTGGTGGTTTGCGATGCGCGGTGGCCGCGCATCGAAAGAGCAGGCTCAGGCGCGTTCGACGCACATGGCAACGCCCATGCCGCCGCCGATGCACAGCGTGGCGAGGCCTTTTTTCGCGTCGCGGCGCTTCATCTCGAAGAGCAGGGTGTTGAGCACGCGGCAGCCCGATGCGCCGATCGGGTGTCCGATGGCGATGGCACCGCCGTTCACGTTCACGATCGCCGGATCCCAGCCCATGTCCTTGTTCACGGCGCAGGCCTGGGCGGCGAAAGCTTCGTTGGCCTCGACAAGGTCGAGGTCATCGACGCTCCACCCCGCCTTTTCAAGCGCCTTGCGGCTGGCATAGATCGGGCCGACGCCCATGATCGACGGGTCGAGGCCCGCGGTGGCGTAGGACGCGATGCGTGCCAGTGGTTCGATCCCCCGCTTTTCCGCGTTATCGGCGGACATCAGCAGGGTTGCCGCGGCGCCGTCGTTCAGGCCCGATGCGTTGGCGGCGGTCACCGACCCTTCCTTGGTAAAGGCGGGGCGCAGTTTCTGCATGGCTTCCATGTTGGCGCCGTGGCGGATGTATTCGTCCTGATCCACGACGATGTCGCCCTTGCGGGTTTTCACGGTGAAGGGCGTGATCTCATCCGCGAACTTGCCCGCCTTTTGGGCGGCTTCGGCCTTGTTCTGGCTGGCCACGGCAAATTCGTCCTGCATGTCGCGGGTGATCTGCCACTGGTCAGCAACATTCTCTGCCGTCTGGCCCATGTGGTAGCCGTTGAAGGCGTCCCACAGACCGTCGCGGATCATCGTGTCGATGTATTTCAGATCACCCATTTTGTGACCGGCGCGCAGGGCGGCGGCATGGGGCGACAGCGACATGTTTTCCTGGCCGCCGGCGGCGACGATGTCGGCATCCCCCAGCTGGATGTGCTGGGCGCCAAGCGCCACGGCCCGCAAGCCCGAGCCGCACACCTGGTTGATGCCCCAGGCGGCACTTTCCTTGGGCAGGCCAGCGTTGATGTGCGCCTGGCGGGCCGGGTTCTGGCCCTGGGCGGCGGTCAGCACCTGCCCCATGATGGTCTCGGACACTTCGGACTTGTCCACGCCCGCGCGGTCCACCACGGCCTCAAGCACGGCTGTGCCGAGATCGTGGGCCGGAGTGTTTGCGAAAGAGCCGGTGAAGCTGCCAACGGCGGTACGCGCGGCAGATGCGATGACCACATTTGTCATGGGGGAAGTCCTCTGTCAGTTGTTCTGAGGAACTCCGAGTGTGCAGGGCAATCCTGCTGCCCGGGTTTCCCCGTTGGCGGGTGTGTATGCAGATTCGTGCATAAAGCCAAAGAGACAGGGTGTCACGGGGGGCAGGCGGTCCCGCATAGCGGGTATGCGTCAGGAGGCGCGCGCCCGCACTTTGCGCGAATTGCGCCGTTCGCCGAACATCCAGTTCGGTCGCACTGTGGGCGCATCGAAATAGTAGCCCTGCATGCAATCAACCCCGATATCAGCGAGCACTTGCACGTCTTCGGCCCGTTCAACCCCTTCGGCGACCACCAGCATATCGAAATGCTTGCCCATGCTCATCATGGCGCTGACCATCGCCCGGAGGTCGGGATCATCGGCGATGCCATTGCAGTAGCTCATGTCGATCTTGAGAATGTCGAAAAAGAAATCCTTGAGATATCGCAGCGACGTATAACCCGCGCCGAAATCATCCAGCGCAAAGCATATGCCGTTCCGGTTCATGCGTTCCATAAAGTTGATCACGACCTCGGGCTGGTCCAGCGCGGATGTTTCGGTAATCTCGAGGATCAACCGTTCGCCTATGGTGTCGTCCTTTTTTATCCAGCGGCGCATGGTATTGAGCCATTTGTCATAGCCGATCGAATGGGCCGACATATTGATTGACAGCCGCAGCGACGGATTTTCGTACAGCGTGCGCAGCCCCATGTTCAGCGCGACGGCGTCGATCTCGCGGCCCAGCTTGTCCTTTTCCACCACGGGCATGAAATCCTTGGCCGGGATCACCCGGCCGGTTTCGTCCATGATGCGAATGAGCCCCTCGTAAAACCCGATCTTGCGATTGTGCGTGACCACCACGGGTTGGTAGGCCAGCAGGGTCTGATTGTGCGCAACCGCTTGTGTCACCATCTGTATAACCGAGCGATCCCGCCCGGCCACCGCCGCATTCAGCGGGTTTTCCGCACCCGGTGGGACGTCGGCAAGATGTTTCTTACGCATGATGACCTCGTTATCTTCAACGGCGCGACTTTGGACGCCAAACCGTAAAGATGGACTTAATGTTTGCAATTTGTTCCAAATCGAAAGTGACCGGAAAATAGCGTGCAGGAGAGGCACATGGAACAATGCGGCTGGCCCGGATCCGAGCCCATCTACATCGCCTATCACGACAACGAATGGGGTGTGCCGGAATATGACGCGCGCGCGCTGTGGGAAAAACTGGTGCTCGACGGGTTTCAGGCGGGGCTGAGCTGGATCACGATCTTGAAAAAGCGCGACAACTTTCGCGCGGCCTTTGACGGGTTCCGGCCCGAGGTGATTGCTGAATGGGGGGAGGATGACGTCAGGCGACTGCTGGCTGATCCCGGCATCGTGCGCCACCGCGGCAAGATCGAGGCAACCATCAAGAACGCGAGCGCCTTTCTCGAGATCGACGCCCGGGTCGGGTTCGATCAATTTTTGTGGAACTATTTTGACGGCGTGCCCCTGCAGAACCAGTGGACCAGCCGGACGCAGATCCCGGCCAAGACGGCGCTGACCGAACAGATGTCGCGCGACCTCAAGCGGGCGGGGTTCAGCTTTTGCGGGCCGACCATCGTTTATGCCTTTGCCCAGGCCTGCGGGCTGATCAATGACCATCTGGTGGGCTGCCCGCGGCACGCCGCATGTGCGGCGCTGGCACGGGGGCGTTGACACTGCCGAAAGCGCGCGTATAAGCGGGGCTTCATTGGTGTTGGTGGCCCCCGCAAGGGGACGCCTGTCGGGGTTTCGACCCAGAGGACAACGCCCTTCATCCCGGCGAGGACGGCGCGGCAGCGTCGGAGGAGCTGCACATATAGAAGGAGATCAGCCGTGACCAAACGCACGTCTGCCAAGTACAAGATCGATCGCCGCATGGGCGAAAACATCTGGGGTCGCCCCAAATCCCCCGTCAACCGTCGCGAATACGGCCCCGGCCAGCACGGCCAGCGCCGCAAGGGCAAACTGTCCGATTTCGGCATCCAGCTGCGCGCCAAGCAGAAGCTCAAGGGTTACTATGGCGACCTGACCGAAAAGCAATTCCGCCGCATTTACGCCGAAGCGGAGCGGGTGAAGGGCGACACCGGTGAAAACCTGATCGGCCTGCTCGAGCGTCGCCTCGACGCCGTCGTCTACCGCGCCAAGTTCGTGCCGACTGTGTTTGCCGCACGCCAGTTCGTGAACCACGGCCACGTCAAGGTGAACGGCCGCAAGGTCAACATCCCCTCGTACCGCGTCAAGGAAGGCGACGTGATCGAAGTGCGTGACCGGTCCAAGCAGTTGACCGTCGTTCTGGAGGCCGTGGGCCTGCCCGAGCGTGACGTGCCCGATTACATCGACGTCGACCATTCCAAGATGACCGCGACCTTCGTGCGCACGCCCGGCCTGGGCGACGTGCCATACCCGGTGATGATGGAACCGAACCTCGTCGTCGAATTCTACGCGAAAAACTAAGCGCGGCGGGGTCAAACCCCGCCCAGTGCCAAATTGGCCGCCCCTGTCCGGGGCGGCTTTTTTGTTTGGGCCACAGGCTGGCCGGGTGGCCCCGTCTTTATGTCGCGTCTGGCACCCGCTCCGGCCATTGTCACTGCCTGCCCGCTTGCGTAAACCTGCCACAACACCAAGGGGCGAAAGATGACGCGACCAGCACCACAACCCGGCATCATGGAGATTGCGCTGTATCAAGGCGGGCAGTCGCATCTGGCGGGTGTGGACCGGGTGCTGAAGCTCAGTTCCAACGAAAACCCGCTGGGCCCGCCGCCCGCGGCTATTGCCGCGCTGCAAGAGGCGGCGGGGCAGATGCACCTGTATCCGTCAACGGATCACGCCGTGCTGCGCACGGCCATTGGCGAGATCTGGGGCGTGGACCCGGACCGGGTGATCTGCGGTGTGGGCAGTGACGAGGTCCTGCAATTCGTGACCCAAGCGTTTGCCGGGCCGGGCGACGAGATCATCCACACTGCGCACGGGTTTTCGATGTACCCGATCCTGACCCACATGGCCGGTGCAACCCCCGTGCGTGTGGCCGAGGTGGATCGCGTCGTCGATGTCGACGCAATCCTGAGCGCCGTGACGGATGCCACGCGCATCGTGCTGTTGACCAACCCGGGCAACCCGACCGGCACGCGGTTGAGCGACGACGCGCTCTTGCGCCTTGCCGATGGACTGCCCGAACGGGTGATCCTCGTGATCGACGGGGCCTATACCGAATATGCGATTGGCTACGATGGCGGCGTGGCGCTGGCCGAGACGCGGCCCAACGTGTTGATGACGCGCACCTTTTCCAAGATCTACGGACTGGGCGGTCTGCGCGTCGGCTGGGGCTTTGGCCCGCGCTGGATGATCGACGTGATGACCCGCATTCGCCAGCCGTTCAACCTGTCGCTGCCCGCGCTGGCGGCAGCAGAGGCCGCGGTGCGCGATACCGCATGGGTCGAAACATGCACGGCGCTCAACACCGAACAGCGCGCGCGTCTGACCGGCGCGCTACGCCAGTTGGGGTTGGCTTGTGATGACAGCGACACGAATTTCGTGCTGGCCCGCGCCGACAGCGTGGCCGAGGCGGACGCGGCCGAAGCGGCACTGAATGCCGATGGCATTCTGATCCGGCGGGTCGGCGGCTATGGCTTTCCGACCGGGCTGCGGATCACAGTGGGCGACGCCGATCAGACCGGGCGCGTGATCGACGCGCTGACGCGCTGGCGCGCCGGGGCCGCTGCATGAGCGCGCCGATCTACAACCGTGTGGCGCTGATCGGGCTGGGCCTGATCGCGTCGTCGATGTTCTGGGCGATGAAACGCGCAGGGCTGGCGGGCGAGGTTGCAGGCTATGCCCGCAGTGCCGCCACCCGCGACACCGCGCGGCGCATTGGCCTGTGCGATCAGGTCTGCGACAGCGTGGCCGAAGCGGTCACCGGTGCCGATCTGGTGGTGCTGTGCGTGCCTGTGGGCGCGATGGCGTCCGTCGCCGCCGAAATGGCGCCGCATCTGGCGCCCGGGGCCACGATCAGCGACGTGGGATCGGTCAAGCGCGAGGTGATCGACAGCGTCGGCCCCCATTTGCCCGAACACGTGCATTTCATCCCCGCCCATCCCGTGGCCGGGACCGAGCATTCGGGGCCGGAATCGGGCTTTGCCGAGCTTTTCGACAACCGCTGGTGCCTGATCGTGCCGGTCGCAGGGTCCGATCCCAATGCCGTTGCGGATGTGCGTGCGCTTTGGGAAGGCATGGGGTCCAATGTCGAGGAAATGGAACCCGATCACCACGACCTTGTGCTCGCCGTCACCAGCCATGCGCCGCACCTGATCGCCTACACAATGGTGGGCGTGGCGGACGATCTGCGCCGGGTGACCGACAGCGAGGTGATCAAGTATTCCGCAGCGGGGTTCCGTGATTTCACGCGGATCGCGGCCAGTGATCCGACCATGTGGCGCGACGTGTTTCTGAACAACAAGGATGCAACGCTGGAAATCCTTGGTCGGTTCACCGAAGAGCTGTTTGCCCTGCAGCGAGCCATTCGCACCGGCGATGGTGACCAGCTGTTTGATTATTTCACCCGCACCCGCGCGATCCGCCGCGGGATCATCGAGGCGGGGCAGGACACCGATGCGCCGGACTTTGGCCGGAGCGGGCAGCGGTGAGAGCGTTGGCGCTTGCGCTGAGCCTTTTGGCCGCGTCTGCCGCAGCGGCCCCTGAAACATCGCTTCGCCCCGTCGCACGCGCCGCAGCGGCCTCAGGCCCTGCGCCAGACATCATACCGCTGAAACGTCCCGTATCGCGCCCCGGCACCAATGAACGGCGCGCGCAAGCGGTGCCCATTCCCGCGCTTGAGCAGATCGTGGCGGTGGCGGCCTTGCCGTCTTTTGCCAGCCTGCGCCCCGCGTTGCGGCCCCGCGGGATCGAGCAAAAGGCGATGGCCCGCCGCGATGCGCGGCGCAAGGGGCAGGTGTGTGGCGATCCCGATTTGCAGGGCGATGTCGTGGGCTATGTGCCCGGGCGCATCGCCGCCTGCGGCATCGACGAGGCGGTGCGGGTGCGCAGCGTTTCTGGCGTGACGCTCAGCCAGAGTGCGCTGATGAACTGCCGCACGGCCAAGGCGCTGAAACGCTGGACGGAAAACGCGGCCAAGCCCGCGCTGCGCAAAAAGGGCGGCGGCCTCGCGTCGTACCGCGTGGCGGCGCACTACGCGTGCCGGACGCGCAACAACCAGCCGGGCGCGCGCATCTCGGAACATGGTAAAGGCAATGCGATCGACATTTCCGGCTTTACCCTGCGCGATGGCACGCAGCTGTCCGTTCTGCGGGATTGGAATTCCGGCAACCGCCGCGCGCTGCGGGACATGCATCGCAAGGCCTGCGGGCCGTTTGGCACCGTGCTGGGGCCGAATGCGGACCGGTTTCACCGGGATCATTTCCACTTTGACACCGCGCGGCATCGCGGTGGGCCCTACTGCCGTTAACGCAGCACCAGCCGGGGGGCTTGCGCGACCGGGATAAAGCCAAAGAGCACGATGCCGTTGCGGATCACCAGATCAACGTCCAGCGTCGCTTCGTTGCCCGAGGCACGCGCCAGACCGGCGAGGATCGCGTCAGCCTGATCGCGCAAGCCGGGGGGTAGGGCGCCGGTGTTTTGCGCCAAATCCAGCATGGTGCGCCAGTTTTCCGCCTGCAGCGACAGGGTACCGTCCGGGGTGCCGTTTTCGTCCACGGTCAGGTCCGCAGCCACGTTCAGGCGCAGATCGCCCCAGCGCGCCTCGGCCAGCGCCAGCTTGATCAGGCGTGGTTGCGGGCGGCGGTCTGACAGCGCGCGGCGGTCCCATGGGCGGTCAAATGTGACCTCGGCCCGCATGGCGAGTGCGTCGAACGCCTCGGGGAATTCCTGCGGCAGGCGCAGGCCCAGCCGCGCGGCGGTGCCCGGGGCAAAGGCGGTGGCGGATGCGGTGAAGCTGTAGCGCGGGCCGTCCTGTTGCTGCATTACCAGTGTCAGGTCGTCCGCCTTGGCCAGCACATCGGTGTCGCGCACCACCCAAGGGCCTGCCGTCCACCCGAGGCCTTGCAATTCCAGCGCTGTGCCGGGAGCAAGCCGCGTGGCCATCACGCCCTGTTGCATGGTCAATTGCGACTGTCCAAAGGGCGAGGCGAGGGTGATGGGCTGATCGTCCAGCGTGACGGTCACATTGCCCGGCCACCACGCGGGTGCTGCGATCGTCAACTGTTCTGTCTGCACCGCCAGTCCGGTGTCGGGGTCGGCAAGGGCGAGGTTTTGCAACCGCGCCTCGATCCGGGTGGGAAAGCCGCCGCCGTCGATGGCGGCCGCCTCGGCCTGCCAGCCTTCGGCGCTGCGTGCCGCCAGCCAGCCGTCGATGCCGCTGCGCAGGCCGTTGCTGGCCACGGCCCACCAGATGCTCCAACCCAGCACAAGAACGAGCAGGATGACGAGGATGCGACGCATATGCCCTTTCCCTTTGGCCGGATTTGCGGTTCATGGGGGCCTAGCAGAGGACAGGTGCAGATGACAGGCGAGATGTGGGTTTTTGGCTATGGCAGCCTGCTGTGGAACCCCGGGTTCGAGGTGGCCGAACAGGTGCGCGCGACCTTGCGCGACTATCACCGGTCGTTCTCCATGCGGTCGATCCACCATCGCGGGACCGAGGACGATCCGGGGCTGGTGCTCGCGCTGGATGCGGCGGCAGGTGCGACCTGCGACGGCGTGGCGTTTCGGGTGGCCGCGGGGCACGAGGACGTGACGCTGGCCGAGTTGCGCGAACGCGAGCTGATCTCTTCGGCCTATCTGGAACGGGTGCTGCCGCTGGCCTTGGACGACGGGCGCCGGGTCGAGGCGCTGGCCTACATCATCGATCCTGATCACGTGCAGTATTGCGGGGGCCTGCCGCTGGAGGAACAGGCGCAGATCATTGCGCGTGCGGTGGGCGGGCGTGGGCCCAACACGGAATATTTGTACAATACAGCCGCCCATTTGAACGAATTGGGCATCGGCGATCCGGATCTGGACTGGCTGTGCGCCCGGGTGCGGGCGCTTTGCCCATAAAGACTTGGCGCTTTTGGTTAATTCCTAGTAACCTTGCGCGCAGAACAGAGCAGTAACGGACAGGGCGCAACCGTGGCGCAAGGCGCACCCGAGGCACAACCGCATTTCTCGCAACCGGTGCAACAGATCTTTGCCATGATCTTTGTGCTTGGTTTGTCGTCGGCGGGCGTCTTCGTGGCGTTGCCGCGTGTACTACCGGTGTTTCAGGCGAACCCGTATCTCAACGGATTTATCGTGGTGGTGTTCGCCATCGGCGTGATCTCGTGTTTCTGGATGGTGCTGTCACTGATCAATTCGGTCCGCTGGATCGAGGATTTCGCCGCCGACCGGGCCGAGGCGCAGCGCAAGGCGCCGCAGCTTTTGGCGTCGCTGGCCTCGCTTCTGCGGTCGCGCGGGGCGCGGATGCAACTTAGCTCATCCTCGACGCAGTCGATCTTGGATTCCGTGGCAACGCGCATCGATGAAGGGCGCGAGATCACGCGCTATATCGTCAACACTCTGATTTTCCTTGGTCTTTTGGGCACGTTCTACGGTCTGGCCACAACGGTTCCGGCCGTGGTCGACACCATCCGCAGCCTTGCCCCGCAAGAGGGCGAGGGCGGCGTTGAGGTGTTCAACCGGCTGATGACCGGGCTTGAAGCGCAATTGGGCGGGATGGGCGTGGCCTTTGCCTCGTCGTTGCTGGGGCTGGCCGGGTCGCTGATCGTTGGTCTGCTGGAACTGTTTGCCGGACGCGGACAGAACCGGTTTTACCGCGAGCTTGAAGAATGGCTCAGCTCGATCACCCGCGTGGGTCTGAGCCCCGAGGGCGATAGCGAGTTGAGCGGCGAGGCCCATGCCATCGCCGGTGTGATCGACCATCTGGCGGAACAGATGGAAGGGTTGCAGGCGATGTTTTCCGAGGCCGAGGCCAGCCGCGACCGGGTCAACGACCGGCTGGGACAGGTGGCCGAAACGCTGGAACGCATGGCGCACGCGGCACGCGATCATTCAGGCGAAGCCGCGCTGGAGCGCGTCGCAGCCGGTCAGGAACGGCTGATTGCGCTGATCGAGGCACAGGGCACCGGTGACGGCATCGACGCCGAAAGCCGGATGCGCCTGCGGTCGATCGACGTGCAAATGTTGCGCATTCTCGAAGAGATCAGCGCCGGGCGGCAGGAAAGCATGGCTGAGTTGCGCACCGACATCTCGGCGCTGGCCCAGGCATTGAGCCAACCGCGCGGGCAGGCGCGCAAACTGCGCGCGCCGCAAGGGGACGGCTAAGCCATGGCGCTGTCGCGACGCACGGGGCAGCGGTTTCAGGCCTCGATCTGGCCCGGATTCGTGGATGCGATGACGGGCCTTCTGCTGGTGCTGATGTTCGTGCTGACGATCTTTATGATCGTGCAGTTCGTGCTGCGCGAAACAATCTCGGGGCAGGAGGACGAGCTGAACGCGCTGGCGGGCGAGGTCGCGGCACTGGCGCAGGCGCTGGGACTGGAAGAGCGACGCACAAGCCAGCTGGATGCACGCCTGACGGCGCTGAACGCCACACTGAGTGACGCGCAGGACCTCGCCGCAGCGCAGGAGGCCCGGATTGCGGCGCTGGTGTCGGAACGCACGGCGCAGGATGTTGCACTGGACGCCGCGCGGGCGCAGATCACCGGGTTCGAGGCACAAGTCGCCGCGCTGATTGCCGAGCGCGACGGCGCGCTGAATCGTGTCGCCGGGCTGGAGGCCGATCAGGCGGAGTTGTTGTCGGAACAGGAGGCGCTGAACCTCGCGCTGGCCAGCGCCCGCGATGAGATCGATGCGAGCGCCGAAGCGGCGCGGCTGGCCGCGACCCGGCGCGAGGCGCTGGAGGCGCTGATTGCGGATCTGCGCAGTCGGTCGGCGGCAAATGCGGCGGAAACGACTGCGCTGCAATCCGATCTCGACGCCGCGCGCACCGCCCTGACCGAAGAGGAAGCCGCGCGGGCCGTTGAGGCGGCCGCTGCCGCAGCGCTGCGCGCGCGGTTGGAACAGGCGGATGCCGAGCTGACCGCGATGACGCTGGCACTGGAAGCGCAGCGGCAAGAGGCGGAAGACACGCTGACCCTGCTGGCCGCGGCGCGGGCGGCAAATGCCGATCTTGATGCGCAACTTGCTGCTGCACTGCTTGCCGCCGAAGGGCTGGGCCAGTCGGCCACGGCCGCCGAAGCGCGCATAGCGTCGCTGGAAGAGGACGTGGCGACGGCCCTCGCGGCGCTTGAGGCAGCGCGGTCGGAACGTACATCGTTGGAAGCGGCGCGAGCCAGCCTGGAAGAGCAGTTGGCGGCAGCACTGATCCGGGCAAGCGATGGCGACAGCGCTGCACTGGAGGCGCAGGAACTGGCGGCACTGCTGCGCACGGCTGAGGCAGAGTTGGCTGCGCAGTCCAGCAATCTGGAGGAGATTCGCGACCGGCTTGCTGCAGCGGTGGCGGCGCGCGTGGCGTCCGAGGCTGCGCAAGCGGCGCAGGCCGCCGATCTGTCCGAGTTGCGCACGCAATTGGCCGCAGCCATCGCCGCCCGCGATGCGGCGCAGGCGGACGCCGCGGCCGCGGGCAGCAGCAACGCAGAGGTTCGTGA
Source organism: Pseudomonadota bacterium (assembly GCA_038530495.1). Taxonomy (GTDB): domain Bacteria; phylum Pseudomonadota; class Alphaproteobacteria; order Rhodobacterales; family Rhodobacteraceae; genus Tateyamaria. The sequence goes on from JBCBCR010000007.1 coordinate 17,681, forward strand.
GCAACTGGCAGCGGCGCTTGCTGCGCGTTTGGCGGCAGAAACGGAGATCGAGGCGCTGTCGGCGGACACGGCCGAGGTGCGTGCGCGGCTTGCGGCCGCCATTGCCGCAAAGGCCGAGGATGACGCTGCCTTGGCGGCGGCGCAAAGCCGCGCCGACGAACGCGCCGCCCTGCTGGCCGCAGCGCGCGAGGCGCTAAGTGCCGAGGAGGCGGCAACACTGGAAGCGCAGCGGCAGACCGAGCTTTTGAACCAACAAGTGGCTGCGCTGCGCACGCAGTTGGGCCAGTTGCAGGCGCTCTTGGACGATGCGGTGGCCCGGGACGCGGCAAAGGATGTGCAATTGCAGAACCTTGGGCAGGACCTGAACACGGCGCTCGCCCGAGCGGCAATCGAAGAGCGGCGGCGGCGGGAACTGGAGGAAGAAGAGCGCAAGCGGCTGGAAGCTCAGGCACAGGACCTCGAGCGCTACCGGTCCGAGTTCTTTGGTCAGCTCCGTGACGTGCTGGGCGCGCAGGAAGGCGTGCGGATCGTCGGCGACCGGTTCGTGTTCTCGTCCGAGGTGTTGTTTGCGCCCGGGCAGGCGGATCTGTCGGAGGTTGGACGGGCGGAGATTGCCAAGATCGCCAGCATCCTGCGTGATATCGCCGGGGATATTCCGGCGGGGATCGACTGGGTGCTGCAGGTGGATGGGCACACCGACAATGTGCCGCTGTCCGGGTTTGGCGCTTTTGCAGACAACTGGGAGCTAAGCCAGGCGCGGGCGCTGTCCGTGGTGCGGTACATGATTGATTTTCTTGGACTTCCGCCCAGTCGATTGTCGGCCAACGGGTTCGGGCAATATCAGCCGGTGAACCTTGCCGATACGCCAGAGGCGCGGGCGCAGAACCGGCGGATCGAGCTGAAATTCACCGAGAAATAGCGCTTCATCACGCGCTTGCCGCGCGCTCTTCAGACTAGTCGGTGACGGTCACGTCGGCGTGGCGGTGTGCGATGATACGATCGTCGCGCAGGATCTGGACGTAGCCGCGGTGCAGACCGGCGGCCCACCCGCCTGACGGCGCGCGGCGGCCGACAAAGCGGAGTGCTGTGCGCTTGGGATCATCCAGCGTCACGTCCGAGCGGAACATTTCACGTCCGTTGGGACCGGTGCTCCAGAACCGCAGGGTGTCGCCCGGCGCGGCGAGAAACGCCAGCGCATAGAGCACCATGGGATCCGTATCGCGGATCGTGGCGCGGCGGGCGGTGCCGGTGTCAGCACCGGTCAAATCCGGTGCACCGTCTGTGTACCCGATGGTTTGAAAGCCGGTGCGGTCGTATGGGATTTCACTGGCCCAAAGCCCGGGGCCATCCGCGGTGCCACAGGTGGTGCTGGTTTTGGCCGGTAGGAACGGATCAACAGCTTGGCCGTCCTTGAGCACGGTGAGGTGCAGGTGTGGCACGTTTGTGAGACCGGAGAGGCCAATCTGTCCAATGGGTTGCCCGGCGTTGACCCTCTGGTCGTGACCGACTTGGATCGACCCCTTTTTGAGGTGGCAATACAGTGTTTGCCAACCGCCGCCGTGATCGATGCGGATGGCATTGCCGCAGCCGCGGCTGGAGATAGCCGCGCGGGTTTCGGGGGTGACGGCGACGTCTTCCATACCATCGCGGATGGCATCAACCCGGCCCGGTGCAGCGGCCAAAACGTCAACGCCGCGTTCCATAGCTTCGAATGACATGATGTGGATGTCGGTGCCGCGGTGCCCGTTGCGGGTTTTGAACGCGCACATGTAATCGCGCATCTCGGGCGACGGGTCGAGGTCCATGTAGTCCTCAATCGTGCAATCGCGCCCCAAGGCGCAGTCAACGGGCCATTGCAGGGAAGGCGGATCTGCCAGCGCCGGGGCGCTGGCAGCAATCAGTACAGCCCAGAGGGCACGCATTACTCGGCTGTGAGCAGCGGTGGCTTGTTGCCGGAAATGCGGGGCTTTTCGGGACCTTCGAGCTTGAGATCCAGCTTGCCGTCCTTAACGCTGACCTTGACCACACCGCCTTTGACCAGCTTGCCAAAGAGCAATTCCTCGGCCAGCGGTTTCTTGATGTGCTCCTGGATCACGCGGCCCAGGGGGCGCGCGCCCATCTTGTCATCGTAGCCTTCGTTGGCGAGCCATTCGGCGGCGGGCTTGGTCAGTTCGATGGTCACGTTGCGATCCATCAACTGCGCCTCAAGCTGCAGCACGAATTTCTCGACCACGGAAAGGATCGTGTCCTTGGCCAGCGGTGCAAAGCTGATCACAGCGTCCAGGCGGTTGCGGAATTCCGGTGTGAACGTGCGTTCGATTGCGGCGGTATCCTCGCCCTCGCGCCGGTCGCGGCCAAATCCGATCGCCGCTTTGGCCTGTTCCGCCGCACCCGCGTTGGATGTCATGATCAGGATCACGTTGCGGAAATCTACCGTGCGCCCGTTGTGGTCTGTCAGTTTGCCGTGGTCCATGACCTGCAGCAGGATGTTGTAGACATCCGGGTGCGCTTTTTCGATCTCGTCGAGCAGCAGCACGCAGTGCGGGTGCTGATCCACGCCGTCGGTCAGCATGCCGCCTTGGTCAAAGCCGACATAGCCCGGAGGCGCACCGATCAGGCGCGAGACCGCGTGCTTTTCCATGTATTCCGACATGTCAAAGCGCAGCATCTCGACGCCCAGCGTGTCAGCCAGCTGTTTGGCGACCTCGGTTTTGCCGACGCCGGTGGGGCCCGCAAAGAGGTAGTTGCCGATGGGCTTTTCGGGCTCACGCAGGCCCGCGCGGGCCAGCTTGATCGCGGATGACAGGGCATCGATTGCCGGATCTTGACCGAAAACCACCCGCTTGAGCGAGGCCTCGAGATCCTTGAGCGTTTCGGCATCGTCCTTGGAGACGTTTTTGGGTGGGATGCGCGCGATTTTCGCGACGACCGTTTCGATTTCCTTGGTGCCGATGGTCTTGCGCCGCTTGGCCGCGGCGACAAGGTGCTGGGCGGCGCCCGCCTCGTCGATCACGTCGATGGCGCTGTCGGGCAGCTTGCGGTCGTTGATGTAGCGGCTCGCCAGTTCCACGCTCGTCTTGATCGCGTCCGAGGTATACTTGACCCCGTGGTGATCCTCGAAATAAGGCTTTAGGCCCTTGAGGATCTTGGTCGCATCCTCGACCGAAGGTTCATTCACGTCGATCTTCTGGAACCGGCGCGACAGCGCGCGGTCCTTTTCGAAGTGTTGGCGGAATTCCTTGTATGTCGTGGAGCCCATGGTGCGCAGCTTGCCGCCCTGCAGCGCAGGTTTCAGCAGGTTCGACGCATCCATCGCGCCGCCTGACGTCGCGCCAGCACCGATCACAGTGTGAATCTCGTCGATGAACAGCACCGCGTCCTTGTGGTCTTCAAGCTCGGTCACGACGGCCTTCAACCGTTCTTCGAAGTCGCCGCGGTAGCGGGTACCGGCCAGCAGCGCGCCCATGTCGAGCGAATAGATCGTGGTTTTGGACAGCACCTCAGGCGTCTCACCTGCGACGATCTTGCGTGCAAGACCTTCGGCAATTGCGGTTTTGCCGACGCCAGGATCACCGACCAAAAGCGGGTTGTTCTTACGGCGGCGGCACAGCACCTGAATGCAGCGCTCGACCTCGTCGTCGCGACCGATCAGTGGATCAATGTCGCCCTCGCGCGATTTCGCGTTCAGATCGACGCAGTATTTTGCGAGCGCGCTTTCCTTTTTCTCGCCGTCGGTGACGCCTTGGGTCTCTTCTTCGGCCTCGGGCGCACCAGACACAGGACGGCTTTCGCCAAAGGCGGGATCCTTGGCCACGCCATGCGCGATGAAGTTCACCGCGTCATACCGGGTCATGTCCTGTTCCTGCAGGAAATAAGCGGCGTTGCTTTCGCGTTCGGCGAAGATGGCGACCAGCACGTTGGCACCGGTCACTTCGGTGCGGCCCGAAGACTGCACGTGGATTGCCGCACGCTGGATCACACGTTGGAACGCAGCTGTCGGCACCGCTTCGGAGCCCTCAACATCCGTGACCAGGTTGGCGAGATCGTCCTCTACAAATTCCTCGAGCGTGCCGCGCAGATCGTTGATGTCGACCGAACAGGCCTGCATCACGCGCTTTGCGTCGGGTTCGTCGATCAGCGCCAACAGGAGATGCTCGAGCGTGGCAAAGTCGTGCCGGCGTTCGTTGGCCAGCGCCAAAGCCTGATGGATGGCTTTTTCGAGAGTCGTCGAGAATGAAGGCATGAGCAGCACTCCTGTCGATCGGGGTCGGGGGGGTGTAGAAGGATGTCGAGACCCCACACCAACCATGGCCTCATGTTCTTAAGTTTGGTTGAAGATCGCCGCTCTTCAAGGCTTTTCTTGGTCTTGACGCTCACAAATACCGGCGCGTGCGCATTACATTGCACAAAATGCTGCAATCCGCGCCGTAAACTACCCTAGAAGTTGTCTTTGCGCGTGCGGATTTCCGCGAAAACGGCGCCAGGGTCTGCGCCTGCCATGCCCAGATGGGCCTGGATCGCCGGGTCGTGGCCGCGCAAGAAGGGGTTTGTGGCCAGTTCATCGGCCAGGGTGGAGGGTACGGTTGGTTCGCCCTCGGCAACCACTTCGGCCACCGCGGCAACGCGGTCTTTGAGCGCCTGGTTGTCGGGGTCGACGGTCAACGCAAAACGGCCGTTGGCTGCCGTGTATTCGTGGCCGGAAAAGATCACCGTGTCTTCGGGCAGGGCCGCGAGCTTTTGCAGACTTTCATGCATCTGCGGCAAGGTTCCTTCGAACACGCGGCCACAGCCCAGGGCCATTAGACTGTCTGCGGTGAACGCCGCCTTGGCGTCGGGAAAGTGGAGCGCGATGTGGCCGACAGTGTGGCCCGATACATCCATCACTTGGCCTTCGACTGACCCGATCTCGATCCGGTCACCGTCGCGCACTGTCGTGTCGAGCGGCGGCAGGCGGTGCTTGTCGTCTGCGGCACCAATCACCCGGGCGGGAAAGCGGGCCAACACGTCTGCAAGGCCCTGCACGTGGTCTGGATGGTGATGCGTCAGGAAGATATCAGACAAAAGCCAGCCGGTTTCGTTCAGAAAATCGATGATCGGACCAGCCTCCGGAACGTCGATCAGCCCGGTGGCGCCGGTGGCCGTGTCATGGGCGAGGAATGCGTAATTGTCGGACAGGCAGGGAATGGTGGCGATTTGCAGGGCCATGGCAAATGAGCTTTCATGTTTGTAATGTCACGGTAAACCGTGGCGCGAGGGCGCGCAAAGGGCAAGGGGCACATGCATCTCGACGTGCAGGATCTGCGCAACTTTTACTACCGCAGCCCACTGGGGCGTGCGGCCCAGAAATCGCTGCGTGATCGCATGTTGCAGCTGTGGCCCGAAGCGCAGGGACAGACTGTCGTCGGGTTCGGTTTTGCCACGCCGCTCTTGCGCCCGTACCTTGCCGATGCGCGTCGGGTGATCGCGCTGATGCCGGGACCGCAGGGGGTCATGCCGTGGCCAGCGGATGCCGACAACGTCGCAGTTTTGACCGAGGAAACGCTCTGGCCGATCGAAACGGGGCACGTTGACAAACTCATTGTGCTGCACGGGCTCGAGACATCGGAACGTGCCTATGACCTGCTTGAAGAGGCGTGGCGCGTCCTGGGTCCTGGCGGCAAGGCGCTGTTTATCGTGCCCAACCGGGCCGGATTGTGGTCGCGGCGGGACCGGACGCCCTTTGGCTACGGCAGGCCGTACTCAGCCAGCCAGCTTGAGACGCAGTTGCGCAAGCACCAGTTCCTGCCTGAACGGCATCTGGGTGCGCTGTACCAGTTTCCTTCTGCCAAGCGTGTGTGGATGAAATCAGGCGCCATGATCGAGCGGGTGGGTCGGTCGATGCCGGGGATGTTCGCAGGCGGAGCGTTTATGGTTGAGGCGTCAAAGCTGGTGTATCCGCCGAAGGGCAAGGTCGTGCGCAGCCGCGTTCGCCCGCGTGCGGTGCCCCAAGGCGTGCCTGCGCCCATTGCTGGACGGGTCTAGTCGCGAAGACGGCCCATAGGGTCGGATGAGCGGCTAGTCGAAAAAGCGCACAAAGATCGGTGCGCCGATGATCACCGTCACGATCCGCAATACGTGGTGGGCAATGACAAACGCCATGTCCGCCCCAACGATCAGCGCCAATACCGTCATCTCCGCCTGTCCGCCGGGGGTGAACGCCAGCAGCGCCTCCATGCCCGGAGCAAGGCCGAACACGTAGATGATTTCAACAAGGATCAGGGTCAAGACAAACAGGATGCCGCAGTAGCCTGTGGCCGCCACCACGTCGCGCCGCAACTCGGCCCATGTGATGCCGCTGTACTGCGTGCCCACGCTCATCCCGATAAAGAACTGTGCAGCCCAGATAGCCTCGGCCGGTGGTCGGTGTTGCAACAGGCCCGCAAGGGCCGCCGCTGCCGCAACGATCATCGGCCCGAGGATCGTGGCGCCAAAGAGCCCGATGCGCGCAGCGCCCCACCAGCCGATGCCGGCACAGACCACCATGAGACCCAGTTGGGGCCATGCAATACTGGCGGCAGCCGCCCCGGGTGGCTGGCTCAGATCGGCCTGCCACACAGCTTGCAGGATGAATGGCAAGGCAACGACCACCACTAGCACGCGGGTGGCATGCACCAGCGACAGGGTGCGCACGCTGCCGCCTGCCTCCTGGCCGAAGACCAGCATATCCTGCAGCCCCCCCGGCATCGCCGAATAGTAGGCCGTGGCAAAGTCATAGCGCCACAGCCGCCGAAAATAGGGCACCCCGATCACGCCGCAGCCAATGATCATCACCGGGATCAGTATCAGCGTCGGCCACATACCCGGAAGGCTCAGCAACAGAGCAGGTGTAAAGGTGGCGCCCACGGCTACGCCCAGAACGGTGCGCATGGCGTCGTTGACAGGCTTGATGCCGGACATAGGCACCCCCGCAAGAGCGGCGGCGAGACACGCAAAGATCGGGCCCAGCAGCCAGGGCAGCGGCAACGCCAGAAGGTGAAAGACAGCCACACCCGCGCCCGCGATGGCAAAGGACGCAGGCGTGCGCCAATTCACGTGCTCGCCCGCATCTTGAGCCGGTGGCGCAATGACGTTTGCAGATGCTCTTGTGCCGCGTCACCTGCCGTGACGATGTCGCCGGCGGCGACGGCATCGAGGATCTGCGCGTGTTGTGCTGTGACGACACTGATCCGCGCTGCGTCCGCAAGCGTTGTCGGACGCAAGAGCAGAAGCGCGTTGTTCAGACTGCGCGCGGCTTCCAGCAGAAAGCGGTTCCGCGTGGCGTGGTAAATCCCGCGATGAAAATCCTGATTGAGTGCGGCGGCGGCCTCGGAGTTGCTCGTTGCTATGCGCGCGTTGATGTCGCGCAATGCATCGATTTCGGCGGGGCTTGCGTGTTTGGCAGCAAGCTCGGCGGCCGTGCGTTCGAGGACCGTGCGCATCTCGTACAGTTCGACCAGTTCGCCATGGCCCAGCGTGCGTATCACGGCGCCCAGACGGGGGCGGTGTTCGACGATGCCTTCGGCCTCCAGCCGCCGCAGCGCCTCGCGCACCGGGGTCCGGGAGAGGGACAGCCGTTCGGCCACCTCCACCTCACGCAAACGGTCCCCGGGGGCATAGCTGCCTGCGCGGATCTGGCCCAGCAACGTGGCATAGGCGGCTTCGCCCTGGCTCATGTCGCGGTCAGTCACGATGATTTTGTATCCACATGGATACAAAATACCGACAGCCCCGTCAGATGTCAAAGTGCCAGCGCCGGATCAGGTATTCACATACCCCGCGATTACCTGCAGCAGGCGGAAGGCAGTCGCCGCATCGTTTTCCACGACTGCGATGAATTCCTCCTCACCAATGCGCAGGCATTTCAGCGGCGAAATTGCGCGCATGTCCAGTGCGCGAGGTTCTCGGCGGATCAGGCCCAACTCGCCCACGAGCGCCCCCGGGCCGACGGTTGCGATCAGCCGTTCGTCGGTCTCGTCCGTGGCGGGCAGTATCAAATCGGCCTCGCCTTCAAGGATCATGTACGCGCCGTCCGAAGCATCATCGCTCTTGTGAAACACGTAATCGCCCTGACCGGCATCATACCAGCGCGCGCCGAAAGCCAGCAGCCGCAACTGCTTGCGCTTGAGCCCGGCAAACAGCGGTGTCTGGCTCAACGCGTCGACCTTGCGCGCCAGATCGGCGCCGACTTCGCTGTCGGCCTCGGCCCGCGCGCCTTCCGCGCCCACGAGGCGGCCTTGCTGCACTTCGAAATGCATATCAAAGACGCTGTCATCCTCGAACCCGTCTGACAGGTAAAGGATGGTGGTATCCGGCAACAGCGCCCGCAGGCTCTCCAGCAGTCCCTGCTGCGCATCGGCGTCGAACGAGGCCAGCACCTTGTCAAGGATCAGGATATCGGGTCGCTTGATCGTGGCACGTCCCACCGACAGCGGTTCGGCATACATCGCTGGCAGGTTCGATCCGCCCAGGCTGATGGGCACCTCGAAAATCAACTCGATCACCAGCGCGGTGACGTCCGCCTCGGCCAGAACATCGACCACCACCTTACGCAGTTCATCTGCGCGGGGACCGGCGTCATCGGACACTTTGCCGTACAGCACGTTTTCCATCACGCTCAGGCCGGTGACATGCGCATCCTCGCGGATTGGATCGAACAGGTCGACCATCTGGGCACGCAGTGTTTCGGAATGCAGGCGCCGCATCTCGAGGATCTGCCAAGCGACCGTGTTGGGAAAGGACGGGCCGATCTGTTCGGCGGTGATCTTGGCCGGGATGGTAAAGAGCAACGCCAGTTCATAGTCGTCCATCTCCGCGCCTTGCGGCTTGCGGGTGACCAGATCCAGCACGGCTTCGTAGTCGCCCGGATCAAGGCCCACGCGTTGGAACAGCGGGTGATCGGTGCCGGTCGCGCCGAAAATCTGGCGCAACATCTCGATCATGTCGCGCGACACGACTTCGAGCTGCGCGCCAAGGGCCATTTTGCTCAGCGTGCGCAGGAATTCGATCCGTTCGCCGAGGATCGCGGGTGTGATGTTCACCACCGGGGTCGCATACAGCAGATTTTCCGCCAGCGGGAGCGCGAGGTTGTATTTCTCGGGATCGAAGTAATACACGTATCTGTCTAACCCCGCCGCCTTTATGGCCGCGCGCAGCGTGGGGCGCAGGGCGATCAGAGCGTCGCGCAGGCGCGGGTGCTGGCTTGGATCAAAGCTTTGGTCCAGAGCGCGGCGCACCAGAGCGTCCGAACTGCCCATGCCTTGGACCAATTGGTACCAGAACCGGCGGATGTCGCCCTGATCGGCAAAGCCTCCGATGCTGGGGTCGAGCCAATTGCTTTCCAGATCGTCGGGGCTGTTTCCCGTGCGCAACGCTTCTGCCATCGCGGCGCTGGACTCCTGCCCCGGCAACGGTGCAAAGCGGATCGGCATCAGCACGTTTTCGCCCAGATTGCCCTGAAACATGATCGGGCGCGACGTGGCATGACCGATCCGCTTGGCAACGGTGGCCTGATGTAAATCGCGCAGGTTGTGACCGGCCAGCGTGATGGTTCCGCTCGAGGCAAGGCTTTCGCGTGCGATCACTTCGCCAAGCGCGCGGCGATCTTCGTCATTGGCTGCGGTGATGCCCACCACGGCGCCTTCGGGAATGGTCAGAGAGATGTCTTCGAGCACGGGATTGCCGTCGCCATCGCGCACAGTGACCTGATCCAGCACGATGTCGCCGCGCAGATGCGGGATCTCGCCCGGATCATCGTAGAACAGCCGTTCTTCGACCATGTGGTCCGGCGCGAAACGGTCGGTGATCGTTTCCCACCGCACGGCCATGTCGGCGCTTTGGTTATAGTAGGCCAGCAGCTCTTTCCACGGGCTGGACAGGTCCTTGTAGGCGGCAATTGCAGCCACCAGCGCGCCCAGTGTGACATCCCCGATGATCACCAGATAGCCACCGATGGCGTAGAAAAAGAACGGGGTTAGCTGCGTGATGAAGTTGTTGATGAACTTCATAAAGAACTTTTTCTGGTAGATATCGAAACGGATGCCAAACAGCGTTCCCAACCGCGCACCGACCATCGCCATGCGGTAGCGCCAGCCGCCGTGTTTGCGCAGCGTGCCAGCGCCCGCAGCCGCTTCGCCGATCTCGGCCGCCAGCGCGCGCACCTGCAACACGCGTTTTTTGTTCAGCATGTTGATCCGCTTTTGCAGCCGCGGGATCAGCCAGGCCTGCAGCGGGATCAGGGCGACGGCGGCCAACCCAAAGGCAAAGCTTTGCGCGAACAGGAAATACAGGATGGTCAGCATTTGCCCGGCTTGAAGCACAGGCTGCGCCACCGCATCGCCCATCAGCCCGCCCATTGGTTCGCTTTCGGCGGTGACCATGCTGACGATCTCGCCTTGGCTGGTGCGTTCGAAATAGGGCTGCGGGAAACGCAGCATGCGGGCAATCAGGCTGTAGCGGAACCGGCGCAACAGTCGTTCGGCCAACACGCCTTTCATCGTGTTGATCCGCATCTTGAGCAGGCCGTGAAACAGCACCGCCAAAAGGAAAGCACCGCATAGGATCCAAAGGTACGAGATCTGGTCGACCTCGTAGCCGTACACATCGATAAACCCCGTTCCGGCCCCGATGGCGTCGTTGATGATCCGTTTGGGCAATTCCAAGGTCAGGAACTGCAATGGGAACAGGCACAGCGTCACCGCCAGAAGGATCAATTGGTCGCGCTTGGAAAATTTCCACGTAAAGGCAAAAAGCGAGCGTTCTATCGGACTTGTCCCCACATCGTCTGTCCGCGGGCGGCTGTGTTGTTGACGCGACACTACGCCCGGGGCTGGCGCAAAATCAATCTGCCACATGGGCTTTGACTGCCAGTTTCGTTGCAGGCCTGAGCTTTGGCGCTTAGGATGCGGGCACGAAGATCAGGGACGCGGAAGTGGAAAACCCGGTAATTTATGCGCTTGTGGCCCTGTTTCTCTTGCAGGCCAAACACATGTTTGCCGACTTTTATCTGCAAACGCCGTGGATGCTGAAAAACCGTGAAGTCTATTTGAACGCCGGGCGGCTGGCGCATGCTGGCATTCACGCTGCCGCGACGTTCCCAGTGTTGTTGGTGCTGGGCGTGCCCGCAACCAAGGCGCTGATGATCGCGCTGGCGGAATGGGTTCTCCATTTTCACATAGATTGGGGCAAGGGCATGTGGTCCGCGCGTCAGGGGCACGGCCCGCAGCACGCAAGCTATTGGCGTGCCTTCGGTTTTGATCAGGCACTGCACCAGTGGACCTATCTGGTGATCGTCTTGCTACTGGTGTCCTGAGGCGTCCGCAACCCGGCCTCCGCGAAATTTGGCACACCCCATTGACAGAATCCGCGCGCCCGCGCCTTGATGGCGCAAAGCATAATGCGGGAGGACACAATCATGATGAAAACGCGCGCGGCCGTGGCCCTTGAGGCTGGCAAACCCCTCGAAATCATGGAGGTGAACCTTGAAGGCCCGAAGGCGGGCGAGGTTTTGGTCGAGATCAAGGCCACGGGCCTGTGTCATACGGACGAGTTCACCCGCTCGGGCGACGACCCCGAAGGCATCTTTCCTGCGATCCTCGGCCACGAGGGGGCGGGCGTCGTGCTGGAGGTCGGCGAGGGTGTGACAACGGTTGAACCCGGCGATCACGTCATCCCGCTCTACACACCCGAGTGCCGCAATTGCGAATACTGCCTGTCGGGCAAGACCAACCTGTGCCAAGCGATTCGCGTGACCCAAGGCCAAGGGCTGCTGCCGGATGGCACGACACGTTTTTCGATGGAGGATGGCACGCCGATCCACCATTACATGGGCTGTTCAACCTTTGCCAATCACACCGTGATCCCAGAAATCGCGCTTGCCAAAGTGCGAAAGGACGCGCCGTTCGACAAGATCTGCTATATCGGTTGCGGCGTAACCACCGGCATCGGCGCGGTGATCAACACCGCTAAGGTCGAGCTTGGCGCGCGCTGCGTCGTCTTCGGTCTGGGTGGCATCGGTCTGAACGTGATCCAGGGCCTGCGGATGGCCGGTGCGGACCAGATCGTGGGCGTCGATCTGAACGACGACAAGGAAGAGATGGGCCGCTATTTCGGCATGACCGATTTCGTGAACCCCAAAAACGTCGGCGATGACATGGTGGGCCACCTTGTGGAACTGACCGGCGGCGGCGCGGACTATTCGTTTGACGCCACCGGCAACACCAAGGTGATGCGCGACGCGCTGGAATGCGCGCACAAAGGCTGGGGCGAGTCGATCATCATCGGCGTGGCACCTGCAGGCGCCGAGATTTCCACCCGTCCGTTCCAGTTGGTCACAGGCCGCGTCTGGCGCGGCACAGCCTTTGGCGGCGCCAAGGGACGCACAGACGTACCGCAGATTGTCGATTGGTACATGTCGGGCAAGATCGAGATCGACCCGATGATCACGCACAAGCTGAGCCTCGACGAGATCAACCACGGCTTCCACCTGATGCACGAGGGCAAATCGATCCGCGCGGTCGTGGAGTTTTAATCGCGCTTCAATTGGCGGCGGATGGCGCGGAGGGCTGATCGGCCCTCCCCTTACGGCGGCAAAGCCGCCTGTCGGGCAATGGGGCGGAGTTTTTCTGGCAAGATGAAGGTGTACGTGCAGTGCGTCAGTAGAAGCTTTGCGGGTCGATATCGATGGCGAGGCGCATTTCGCCCTTTAGGCGCAGGGGTCTGATCCACTGTGCGATGGCTTGTTGCAGGGCAACGCCCTTGCCGGCCTTGACCAGCAGGCGCACGCGATGCCGGCCGCGTATGCGGGCGATGGGGGCGGGGGCCGGGCCGTAGACCTCGGCACCGACGCGCTTGAGGGCTGCATCGTTGCGGGCGAGATGATTGCCCGCATCGAATACTTCGGCGACGTCAGGACCGCTCAAGATGATTCCAGCCATGCGACCATAGGGCGGCACGCCTGCGGCCTGACGTTCGGCAGCTTCGGCACGCCAGAACGCCTCCTCCTCGCCGCCCAAGATGGCGCGGATCACCGGGTGCTCGGGCTGGTAGGTTTGCAGCAGCGCTGTGCCCGGCTTTTCTGCCCGACCTGCGCGGCCCGCCACCTGCCGTATCAGTTGGAACGTGCGTTCCGCAGCGCGCAGATCGGAGCCCTGAAGGCCCAGATCGGCGTCGATTACCCCCACCAGCGTGAGGTTGGGAAAGTTGTGCCCCTTGGCCACCAGTTGCGTGCCGATAACGATGTCGGCGCCGCCTGCGGCGATCCCCTCGATCTCGGCCTTGAGGGCGCGGGCGCTGCCGTACATGTCGGAGCTCAGCACCGCGACGCGCGCGTCGGGAAACAGCGCCACCGCTTCTTCGCCCAACCGTTCCACGCCTGGACCCACGGGCGCCATGCGATCCTCGGCCTCGCAAGACGGACACTTGGTAGGCATGGGTTTGGTTTCGCCGCACTGGTGGCACATCAGCCGCTTGAGAAACCGGTGTTCGACCATACGCGCATCGCAGTGATCGCAACCCACCTGATGCCCGCACGCCCGACACAGCGTGATCGGCGCGTAGCCCCGGCGGTTCAGAAACAGCATCGCCTGTTCGCCCGCTTCCAGCCGCTGATTCACCGCGCGGCGCAGGGTTTCTGACAACCAGCGGCCCGAGGGCAGATCCTCGGCTCGCATGTCGATCGTTTTCATCTGCGGCATGACGGCCGGGCCAAACCGCGCGGTCAGGTCAAGCCGTGTGTATTTGCCACTATCAGCATTGGCCCAGCTTTCAAGGCTGGGCGTGGCCGAGGCCAGCACCACCTGCGCCCCCAAGAGCGAAGCCCGCAGAACCGCCATGTCGCGCGCGTTATAAAGCACGCCATCCTCTTGCTTGTAGGACGTGTCATGTTCCTCATCGACGACGATCAGACCCAGATCGCGGTAGGGCAGGAACAGCGCACTGCGCGCGCCGATCACCAATTGCGCTTGCCCCTGGCCGACCATGCGCCAGATGCGGCGGCGTTCGGTCATGGTTGCACCTGAATGCCATTCGGCGGGGCGCGCGCCAAAGCGTTCCTCGACCCGTTTGAGAAACTCGGCTGTCAGTGCGATCTCGGGCAGCAGAACCAACGCCTGCCGGTTCGCGCGCAAACATGCCGCGACCGCTTCGAGGTACACCTCGGTCTTGCCCGACCCGGTCACCCCGCGCAGCAGGGTCGTGCCATAACGCCCCGCGCGCACCCCGTCGCGCAGATGCGCGGCGGCAGTGGTCTGGTCGTCGGTCAGGTCCTTTGACGGCAGGTTGGGGTCGAGCGGCGCAAAGGGCAGGTCGCGCGGGCTGTCTTCCTCGGCGACCGCACCTTGGGCAACCAGCCCCTTGACCACGGATGTGCCCACGCCCGACAGCTCGGCCAGTTCCTTGAGTGTGAAAGACAGGTCGCCATAATCTGCCAGGAACGCCAGCACGCGGCGGCGGGCATCTGTCATCCGGTCGGGTTCGGCGGCCCCCCTGCGGTACACCTTGCGCATCGACGGCGGATCGCCCAGCCCCGGCGCGCGGGTGGCCAGGCGCAGCATCGCCGGCAGCGGGGTCAGCGTGTAGGCAGCGGACTTTTCCAGAAAGGTCCGCATCTCATCGCGCATCGGGGCAGCGTCCAGCACGCGGATCACTGACCGTATCTTGGACCGATCATAATCGCCCGCACCCGGTCCCCAAACGACGCCCAGCACCTTGCGCGGGCCCAGCGGCACCTCGACAAAAGCGCCCAGATGACAGCCGCCCTCGGGCGCCTTGTAATCCAGCGTCCGGTCCAGCGGCTGCGTGGTCAGAACCGCGACCAACGCCCCTTCGTCAAAATAGGACGGGGACATCGTGACATGACCGGACTGGGGGTTTTGCCTGCATGTCACATGAGGTAAAGGGTCGGCACGCAAACGCCAAGCCACCACCGGGAGAGGTTCATGAAATTCTTTGTCGACACCGCCGAAATCGATGCCATCGCCGCGCTGAATGACACCGGCATGGTCGATGGGGTGACCACGAACCCCTCGCTGATCCTGAAATCGGGGCGCGACATCCTCGAAGTGACCAAGGAAATCTGCGATCTGGTTGATGGGCCCGTCAGCGCCGAGGTCGTCGCCATCGAAGCTGACGCGATGATCGCCGAAGGGCGCAAGCTGGCCGAGATTGCCGACAACATCGCGGTCAAGCTGCCGCTGACATGGGACGGGCTCAAGGCGTGCAAGGTGCTGTCGGGAGAGGGCAAGATGGTCAACGTCACCTTGTGCTTTTCCGCCAACCAGGCGCTGCTGGCGGCCAAGGCAGGGGCGACATTCATTTCTCCGTTCATCGGGCGGCTGGATGACATCCACCTCGATGGGCTGGAACTGATCGAAGATATCCGCACGATCTATGACAATTACGGGTTCGAGACGCAGATCCTTGCGGCGTCGATCCGGTCGGTCAACCACGCGCAGGAATGCGCCAAGATCGGCGCCGACGTGATGACCGCGCCGCCTGATGTGATCAAGAAACTCGCCTCGCACCCGCTGACCGACAAGGGGCTGGAGCAGTTTCTAGCAGACGCGGCCAAGGCGGATATCAAGATCGTCTGAACACGCCACGAGCGCAAAAAAGTCGCGGTATGGTAGCGTGAAATGGGCCAAAGAACCCAATGCCACCACCGTCACGTGCACGTCTGACGCTATTGCGCAACAGCTGCGCCTGTCCCGCAAATTTACACAATTTCGGGGCAGATTTCGCGCGCCCCGCATGCTATGACGCCGCATAACTCAAAAAGAGATTGGCAATGAGCAGTCAGCCCAAGATCGACGACGCCTTGCGCGAGGCGATTATTTCTCGTCCGGATGTGATCCTGGATGACAAGGATCTGATGCATGCGCTGATCGCCGCGAATGAACGCGCGATGGGTGGCAATATCGTCGATCTGCGCGGGCTGGCGATGGAGCGGCTCGAAGCGCGGCTGGACCGGCTCGAAGACACGCACCGTTCCGTCATTGCCGCGGCCTACGAGAACCTCGCGGGCACCAACCAGATCCACCGCGCAATTCTGCGCATGCTGGATCCGACCGAATTTGAACCGTTTCTGCGCGATCTGGGTGGCGAGGTGGCCGAGATCCTGCGCGTCGATGTCGTCAAGCTGCTGCTCGAAACCGTGCAGAATGACGACGATCCGGCGGTCAAGCGGCTGGGCGATGTGCTGAGCGTGGCGGAACCCGGTTTCATCGACAGCTACCTCACCCAAGGGCGTGGCGGCACGGTCCGGCAAGTCACCTTGCGCCAGGTGCAGGATCCAGCGCCCGAAATTTATGGCAGCAACCGCAGCTGGGTTCGGTCCGAGGCATGCCTCAAGCTCGACTTTGGCGAGGGTCGGTTACCTGGCCTTTTGGTCATGGGTGCCGAAGACCCGCACATGTTCGGCCAGCAGCAGGGCACGGATCTCCTGGCCTTTTTCGCGGGCGTGTTCGAACGCGCCATGCGCCGCTGGCTGGGATGAGCCTGATCTCACCAGCCGCACGCGACGCGCTGGAGGCGTTTCTGACCCATCAGCGCAGCCTCAAGGGTGCGGCTGACAACACGGTGCAGGCCTATGGGCGTGACGTCACAGAATTCCTTGCGTTCATGACAATGCATTCCGGCCAGACGCAGGGGCTGGGCGCGTTGGCGCGGATCACGACCCAAGACATGCGCGCGTGGATGGCACACACCCGGTCGGGTGGGGTCGGCGCGCGATCGCTGGCGCGCAAGCTGTCGGCGGTGAAATCTTTCTACAAATGGCTCAGCGCGCGCGAGGGTTTTGAGCCGACGGCCGTGCTCAGCACCCGCGCGCCCAAGTTCACCAAGAAATTGCCCCGTCCACTGGCCGAAGACGCCGCGCGCGACATGCTCGACCTCGTGCCGCTGCAAAGCGACAAGCGCTGGGTCGGGCTGCGTGACGTGGCAGTGCTGACCTTGCTTTGGGGCTGCGGGCTCCGGATATCCGAAGCGCTGGGCCTGTCCGCTGCAAACGCACCCTTGCCCGACGCGCTGCGGATCGTCGGCAAAGGCGGCAAAGAACGCGTGGTTCCGGTGTTGCCCGCTGCGCGCAACGCGGTGGCCGATTACGTCGCGGCCTGTCCTTTTGACCTCTCCGGTGACGCGCCGTTGTTTCGCGGGGTGCGCGGCGGCGCGCTGACCCCGTCAGCGATCCAGAAGGTGATGGCGCAGGTGCGTATGCAACTTGGCTTGCCCGCAAGCGCCACGCCGCACGCCATGCGCCACAGCTTTGCCACGCACCTCCTGAACGCCGGGGGCGATTTGCGCGCGATTCAGGAGCTTTTGGGCCACGCCTCGCTTTCAACCACGCAAGCCTACACCGCCGTGGACGCGGTGCGGCTGATGGACGTCTACAACGCCGCCCACCCCAAGGCCTGAGCGCTATGGCATTGCAACGCCCCACCGTTTGCACCATGAGACGCGCATGACAGTCGAAATGCGCGCGCTTGGCGTCCACCTTCTGACAGCCACCGGGGCTGTGTTCGCCATGCTGGCCATGCTGGCCGCGGTCGATGCCAAGTGGGACCTGATGTTCCTGTGGCTGGTGGTGGCGTTTTTTGTCGACGGCATCGACGGCCCGCTTGCCCGCAAATACAACGTCAAAACCAATGCGCCCCAGTTTGACGGTGTGCTGCTCGACCTGATTATCGACTATCTCACCTACGTGTTCATCCCAGCCTTTGCGCTGTTTTCATCCGGGTTGATGGACGGCTGGACGGGGTGGGTGGCGATCATCGTGATCACCTTTGCCTCGGCCATGTATTTCGCCGACACGCGGATGAAGACCAAGGATAACTCTTTTTCCGGTTTTCCCGGTTGCTGGAACATGGTGGTGCTGGTGATCTTTGCGCTGGAGCCGTCCTTTTGGGTCAGCCTCGCGGTGGTGACCATTCTGGCGGTTGCGATGTTCCTGCCTCTGAAATTCATCCACCCGGTGCGCACAGAACGCTGGCGCATGCTGAGCCTGCCAATGGCGCTGGCGTGGACATTCTTTGCCGGATGGGCGGCATGGGTCGGCTTTCATCCTGACAGCTGGGCGCACTGGGGGCTGGTGATCACGACGGCCTACCTCGTCAGCGCGGGTATTGCCCAACAGATCATTCCAGCCCGCCGCTAGGTGCCAGTTTTCCATGTCGGAAAACGCCCGGAAATCGCGTCGATTTCCGGGCCCGCTCAGATCAGAAAGCCGCCTGCACCCTCATGCTTGAGCAGGGCCAGCTTGGTCTCGACCCCGCCCGCACCGGAAAACCCGGTCAGCCCCTTGGCACCCATGACCCGGTGGCAGGGGATCAGGATCGGGATCGGATTGCGCCCGCAGGCCTGCCCGATGGTTTGCGCCGACACGCCCAGATCCTCGGCAATCTCGCCATAAGTGCGCGTGTCGCCAAACGGGATGGCGCGCATCGCGTCACAGACCGCGCGCTGCAAATCTCCGGCTTGAACGTGCAGCGGCAAATCAAATTCGGTCAGGGCACCTTGGCAATAAGCATCCAACTGACGCACCGCTTCGGTCAGCAAGGGTGTCTCATCCGTGCGGCCGGTGCGGCCCCAGCCCACGGCAACAATGGCATCAGCCTCTGCGCTCAGATACAGCGCGCCAAACGGTGTCTCGACATCATACTGGTCCATGTCGCCCAATTTGGGCCGGCGCCGCAACACAAGCAATCCGGATCATGCGCATCTGCACAGGGCGTTTTGCGCATTTGCTCTCTCGCCTCCGACCCGCAAAAGGCGTAATGCGGACATCATGCGCAGCCCCGTCCCCCTTTCCCAGGCCTCAGGCCTTCCGGCATGGCGCCGCCCCATCGCGCTGTTGTTCCTGATGTCCTTCATCATGCCGATCGCCTTTTCCACGTGGTCGGCGCTCTTGAACAACTTCGTGGTCGAAATGGCGGGGTTCGACGGGCTCGACAACGGCGTGCTTCATTTCGTTCGTGAGATCCCCGGCTTTCTCGCCATCGGCGTGATCCTCGTGATCATGGTCATGCGCGAACAGGTTCTGGGCCTTGTGTCACTGGTGCTGTTGGGTGTGGCTACGGCGCTGACCGCGCAGTTCCCGCAGATGGCAGGCATCCTCACGCTGACGTTCATCAGTTCGGTCGGCTTTCACTACTACGAGACGGTGAACCAGTCGCTGCAACTGCAATGGATCGAGAAAGAGCGCGCCCCGCAAATGCTGGGGTGGCTGCTGGCGGCAGGGTCCTTTGCCACCTTCCTCGTGTTTCTGGTGATCATGGTGCTGTGGGAGCCGCTCGGTCTGACCTACAATATCGTCTACATGGCCGGTGGCGGCATCACCGCCGTGGTGGCGCTGTTTGCGCTTTTTGCCTATCCGCAGTTCGAGGCACCGAACCCTCAGCTCAAACAATTCGTCCTACGCCGCCGGTACTGGCTGTATTACGCGCTGCAGTTCATGTCGGGCGCGCGGCGGCAGATCTTCATGGTCTTTGCCGGTTTCATGATGGTCGAAAAGTTCGGTTTCGAGGTGCATGAGTTGACGGGCCTCTACCTGATCAACCTCGTGATCAACATCATCGCCGCCCCGCTTTTGGGCAAGGTCGTCGCCCGCTATGGCGAGCAAAAGGCGCTGGGCGTCGAGTATGTCGGTCTGATCGTGGTGTTCCTCGCTTATGGCGGCATCTACTATTTTGGATGGGGGCTGATTGTTGCCTCGTTCCTCTACGTGCTGGATCACATCTTTTTCGGGCTGGCGCTGGCGCTGAAGACCTATTTCCAGAAAATCGCGGATCCCGGCGACATCGCGCCCACCGCAGCTGTGGCCTTTACCATCAATCACATCGCGGCCGTCGCGCTGCCGATCCCGCTTGGGTTTTTGTGGCTCGTCTCTCCAATGGCGGTGTTTCTGCTGGCCGCAGGCATGGCGGCGGTTTCGCTGAGCCTGGCGATGCTGATCCCGCGCCACCCGGTGCCGGGGTACGAAACACGGCTGACAGGGTTGCGCGCGGAACCCGCGGAATGACCGGTACACAGGGCCGCTTTCTGACCGGCTCGACCATGGGACACGTTGTGCGGATGACCGCTGCGGGCGCCTTTGGCATCACCTTTGTCTTTGCCGTTGATGCGGCCAACCTCGTGTGGCTGTCGCAACTGGGCCAG
>JBCBCR010000008.1:0-26916 GCA_038530495.1 Pseudomonadota bacterium
AGATCACGGGACGGCCACGCCGATGAACGCGCTGGGCTGTGATGGACCCGGCATGGAAAGCCAGGGGGAGCGGACGGCCGCGGGCCTCGTTATCACGCTTGAGCGGACGGACGATGTGCCGATGGACGGGCTGAAAACCGACGTGCTGCCCATCCACTTCATTGGTCCGCAACAAGAAGCCTCGGCGCTCTATGCTCAGATCTTCAGCCGCCTGACGCGCGCCTCTCTGCGCTGGGAGGACAAGGGCGGGAATGCCGTGTTCCATCGCATCCCGCTGGACGACATCGAACAGATCGGGTTCGACGGCGATCTGCCGCTGTTTGGCCGCGATGAAAGGCTGTTCCCCGGTGTTAGCACGCTGCTCGAATTCTTTTCGTTTCCGCGCAAATTCATGGGACTGCGCATTCGCAACCTTGCGGCAAGAGCGAAGCGGATCGAGACGAACTCCGCACAGCTTGTGTTCGAGTTTTCGGCGCCGGACAAACACCTCACGTCGCATTTCGACCCGAAGAACCTTGCCCTTTACTGTGCCCCGGCCGTCAACTTGTTCGAAGACGATGCCAAGCCCATCAGCCTCGACAATCGTTCGCATCAGATGCCGGTATCGCCAAACCGGACACCGGGCACGAATTTCGAAGTGCAGCGCATTCTCGAGGTGCGCGCGCAATATGATGCGGCCCGGGACAAGACCGAGGTGCTGCCGCTTTATGGCATCCCACGAAATTCCAATACGCCGCGCGAGACGCTTTACTATACCTATACGCGCGAACGGCGCGGGTTGAGCCAGTCGGAACGCCGTGTGGGCGGGACGCGGTTCCGGTACGAGGGCACCGAGACGCGGATCACCTTTTTCGAACCGCCCGAAAGTGAACCTGCGCACATGCTGTTTGTGAAAACGCTGTGTTCCAACCGACACCTGCCAGAGGTGTTGCCAATGGGCGAGGCGACCTTTCACCTGATCGAGGATCGGGTGGTCACGATGACACCCACCGCCACGCCAACCGCCCCGCGCGAAGCGGTGGCCGAGCTTGAGGCCGAAGGCCCGCACCGAATGCAAGCGGGCGACAATTACTGGCGACTGATTTCGCTGTTGTCGCTCAGCTATCGCGGATTTGTGGGCCCTGACGGCACCGGCAATGTCGAAGCCCTGCGCGAGGTGATGCGCCTGTTTTCGGATGTGTCGGATCAGCTGACCGAGGCGCAGATCGGTGCATTGATCGAGGTGACGGCAAGCCCGCGGACCCGCACGATCAAGAGGCCCGATGGGTTCCATCCAGCCCGCGGGATGGAGGTCACACTGCGCTTTGACGAAGATCTTCTGGATGCGTCGATGATCGTGATGCTTAGTGCTGCGCTGGACCGGTTCCTGGCAGACTATGCTGCCGTCAATACGTTCACGCAGACAGTGGTGGTCAACGCCAAGGGCAAACTTCTCAAACGCTGGCCGCCGCGTGGCGGGTCCGGGCCTCTCTTGTGAACACCAAGACCGAAGCCGAACGCGCAGAACGCCGCGAAAAGTGGGGGTTCTTGCAGGCCATGCGCGTGCTGGAACGCCGCGCGGGCAAGAAACCTCGCATCGGCAAGAGCCGACGGTTGAGCGAGGAGGTCGTTGATACTGGGCAGGATCCGTTCACAGGGTTCGCCTACGAGGAACTCAGCGAAGTGGACATGGCGGCCAAGCCACCGCGCGTGCGTCCGCGCTTTCTCGGTTTTTTCGGGCCGTTCGGTCCGCTGCCACAGGCTACAAGTCGCGAGGTATCGCGCTGGCAACTGAACGGCGACAACGCCTTTGTCCGGTTCGCAGACATGTTCGTGGCGCGCTTTCAGCAGTTGTTTTACCGCTCGTGGAGCGACGCTCGGCCCATCACCCAATACGACCATCCGCGCAGCGGCGACTTTCCCGGTTTTCTGCGCGCGCTGACCGGCGACGCGCATCCGTCATACGAAGGATTATCGCCGGTCAATGACATCGTGCGGCTGCGCTACACCGCGCTGGGAATGGACCGTGTGCGCAGTCCCGCGCGCATTCGTCAGATCCTGCGGGCGCATTTCGGCGTGACCGTCCGGGTCGAGGAATTCGTGACCTCGTGGCTGGAGTTTGCGCCCGAGGATCGGTCGCGCATGGGGTTGCAAGGCATGGGACTGGGCCGCGACCTGCGCGTTGGTCAACGTGCCCCCAGCATCAGCGAAAAGATCGTGCTGCATGTCGAATGTGCCAGCCTGTCGGAATACCGCAGTTTTCTTCCCGGCCGCGAGCGGCAGGCGGAACTCAAAGACCTCGTTCTGGGCTATCTCGGCGCGTTTTTCGAGATTGACGTGGCCCTTTGGTTGCCGCGTTCGGAAATTGCGCCTGCACGTCTGGGGCAAACGACCGAGTTGGGCTGGACCAGTGCCATGCCCATGGGTCAGAGTGGGGGCAAGTCGGACGGATTGGTCCGCGCAACACAATATAAGATTTCCATGGAAATAGCTTAGGGGGATTGGTGAAATGGTGGCCGAAATTCAGGTCGAGAAATACGCGGGCAAACTCAACCGCACGGGATACGATGCATTTATTCAGGCGATGAGCCTGTCGCGCGGCGAGGGACATCGCCACGTCGACGTGCTGCACTGGCTCTATCACATCGTGTCGAACAACCAGTCGGACATCTCGGTCATGCTGGGTGAGCTAAAGCTGGACCGCGCTGACGTGCTGCGCGACCTGACGGCCGCGTTGGGCAAGCTCGACAAGAACGTGACCGAAATCCCCGCGATCTCCGACAGCATGGCGCAAATGCTCAAGAATGGTTGGGTTTACGCCACGCTTCTCTTTGGCGAGGTTCAGGTCCGCTCGGCTCATGCTCTGGTGGCTCTTCTGTCGTCGTCAGAACAAAAACGAATGCTGGAACGGCTGTCGCCGACGTTGGGCAACTTGTCGGCAGACCAGTTGGCCAAGGAGGCCGCGAGCCTGTTTGCAGACAGCGAAGAAGAAGACATGCGCCCCATGGACGGCTCCGGCCTGTCTGCCGGGCCGTCGGCCATGGGCGAAGAGGGGCCCGGCGCCTCCACCGCGTTGGGCCGGTTTGCCAAGGACATGACCGCCGCCGCGGAAACCATGGATCCTATCGTCGGGCGTGATGATGAAATCCGCCAGATTGTCGACGTGCTGCTGCGCCGCCGCCAGAACAACCCGATCCTGACGGGTGAGGCCGGGGTGGGTAAAACCGCCGTTGTCGAAGGCTTTGCACAACGTCTCGCTGCCAATGACGTTCCGCCGCTGTTGCAGGGCACCAAGCTTTACGAACTCGACATCCAGTCGATGCAAGCTGGCGCGTCGATGAAAGGCGAATTTGAACAGCGCCTGAAATCCGTGATCGACGAGGTGCAATCCTCACCTACGCCGATTATCCTGTTCATTGACGAGGCGCACACTTTGATCGGGGCCGGTGGTGCCGCAGGGACGGGCGACGCCGCCAACCTGCTGAAACCCGCGCTGGCGCGCGGTACGCTGCGGACGATCGCGGCCACCACGTGGTCGGAATACCGCAACTACTTTGAAAAAGACCCGGCGCTCACCCGGCGCTTCCAGCCCGTGAACGTGGATGAACCCGATATTGAACGCTGCTGTTTCATGCTGCGCGGCATTCTTGGCCCGATGGAGGCGCACCATGGTGTGCGGATTTCGGACGAGGCCATTGTGTCCGCTGTGTCGCTGTCTGCGCGCTACATCCCCGCGCGGCAATTGCCGGACAAGGCGGTGTCTCTGCTTGATACGGCGTGCGCCCGGGTGGCTGTGTCGCAGGCGTCGACACCCGCGCGCATCGGCGATCTGCAACAGGCCATTCGCGCGCTCGAGACCGAGATTGCGTCCAAGGAATCCGAGCGCGAGCTGGGGTCAACCAATGAGGAACGCTTGACCGAAGCCGCCGAGGAAAAGACCAAGCTGGAAGCCGAACTGGCCGATTACGAGGCCAAGTACGAAGCCGAAAAAGCGATGGTCGACAGCATCCTCGAACTGCGCAAGAGCATCGCTGAAGCCAAAGGCGAGGATGCCGGCGACGTCGCAGACGCCCGCCCCGAAGAGGAAGCCGAAGCCGAGGTTGCCCCTGCCAGCGACCCCGACGCCGCCCATGCCGAACTGGCCGCCAAGATGGCCGAGCTGGAAGGCGGCAATCCAGATGACCGCATGGTCTATGCCCACGTGGACGCGCAATCTGTGGCCACCGTGATATCCGATTGGACGGGCATCCCGGCAGGTCGCATGGTGCAGGACGAACTGGCTGCCGTACTTACGTTGGCCGACCGCCTGCAGGAACGCGTGATCGGGCAGGATCACGGGTTGCGCACCATTGCCAAGCGGATCGAAACCAGCCGTGCGGGCCTCGCCAACCCGGAAAAGCCGATCGGCGTCTTCATGCTCTGCGGCCCGTCCGGTGTCGGTAAGACCGAAACCGCGCTTGCCCTTGCCGAGGCGCTCTATGGCGGTGAGCAGAACATTATCACCATCAACATGTCCGAGTTTCAGGAGGCACATTCCGTGTCGCTGCTCAAAGGCGCGCCTCCGGGCTATGTCGGCTACGGCGAAGGCGGTCGCCTGACCGAAGCGGTTAGGCGCAAGCCGTATTCGGTCGTCCTGCTCGATGAGATCGAAAAGGCGCACCCCGACATTCACGAGCTGTTCTTCCAGGTGTTCGACAAAGGCATCATGGAAGACGGCAATGGCCGCCCGATCAACTTCAAGAACACGCTGATCCTGCTGACATCAAATGTCGGCACCGAGGTGATCATGGAGATGGCCGAAGGCGGCAATACAGAACCGGATGTCGATGAACTGGCCGCGGGCCTGAAACCGTTCCAGCTTGAAGTGTTCCCACCCGCGCTGTTGGGGCGGATCGTATCGATCCCCTACTATCCCTTGGGCAAAGCCGCGCTGGGTGACATCACCAAGCTGAAATTGCGGTCGGTGGCCAAGCGTCTGAAGGCGTCGCACAATGCCGAGATGGTCTATGGCGACGATGTGCTCGATCACATCACCGAACAGTGCAAGGACCCCGACAGCGGCGGTCGTATGATCGACAACATCATCACCAACTCCATCCTGCCCGAAATGTCGCGCAAGGTGCTGGAGCGGATGGTAGCGGGCGACGAGTTTGCGAAAGTGGTTGTGACCCACGGCGAAGGTGGGTTTGGGTACGCTTTTGAGTAGGATATTTGAGAAATGAATCTTGGTACCGAGAAAGTGGTTTTATCGAAATTCAAGTCCGTTCGGCTTCTTGACCAACGGAATGTGCACGATACGCAACTCTATACAAATACTGAGTGGGCGATGCAGAACGACGCCGTCGAAGAAAAGCCGAGATGGAAATTCACTTGCCTAGCAACTGCATATGCCATGGTTCAGGCCGCGAGGGGCAAACACTATAGAATTGGACCTCATAACTGGACGGATAGCGCTGGGATTGAGGCAATATCGGGAACAGGTCCCGGCGCGCAGTATGATGTTGAGAGAAAAGCGGTCAAAGTATTCAGTATTCTGTCTGCGCAAAACTGTCTTCTTGCAAATGGAACAAGCGCTAGTCTCGGCCATCACGGTCATTGGGTCCTTATAGTAGGATACTCAAAAGGAAACGAGACAAGCTCTTTAGAGAATTTCATAGCTTTTGATCCATTTGGAGGTATGGAAATAGCCATTAGTTCTGTGGACTGGTCTTCACGAGGAGGTCTTGCGGGAGATTTTTCAGTATCAAAACTGCGTTTAGTTGTTTTGTAGGTACTTGGCTGGCGATTTATTTCGCTCCGGGCCAGCTATATGCGGCGTAAGGACCAACCGGCGGCTTGCCGGGCGTCAATTCAAACGTTGGTGTTTCGCCAGACGATTTCTGCGCGTCGTTGATGCATCCCTGCAGGTCCATTTTCAGCTTGGCGAACTGGGACTTCATTTCGCGAATTTTTGGACGGAATTCCTGTTCGGCACGGCGGATCAGACTGTCGACATATTCCTTTTCCTCGAGATAGGTGTCGAACGTTTTTTCCAATGCGTTGCCGTAATTGTCGGCAGCGACCATCAGCTTCACACCGTTCATGATACCACCAAGCTTGTCGCCCCAAGGCTGCTTTGACTCCTTAGCACCTTTGACGATGACATCGGCCGTATTCATGATTTGATCTTTGACATAGCCCTTGCCAGCGTCCTGCGCCTTGGCTTTGGGTTGGCCTACCGAATTGGCCATCACCTTACCGGCGCCAGTATAGGTCTGGGTCACGTATTTGGTGGCAGCTTGGGTCATGTTATCGTCTTTCATCTGGCCCGCCGCCAAATGTGAGTAGCTTGTCGCTGCCTGGGCGCCGTTGATATTGCCCATCGCGAAATTGGTCGTGGTGTCCGCAAAGTCGATGGCTGCCACACCCTTTTCCGCGACCTCGGCGGCCTTTGTCATCCCTGCCATTTTCAGCACGCTTGCGCCCACATCCAGAAAGCCGACGCAGGTATCCTTGATCACGCTGGCCACCAAAAGTCCCTTGTTCAAGCGACCGACATAGCGGGCATGGTCGAGTGCTGCGTCGAACTCCTTTTCGAGGTTTGCGATGGTGCGTTCGAGATTTGAAATCTTGTCGCTGTAGCCGACACAGCTTTGCGGCATGTAAATCTGCTTTGCATGATTATTGGCGCTGGCGCCCGGCCACGCCCCCGGCTTGGTAATTTTTGGCATTCCCGTCTCCGCTATAATGCTGAGAACATGAGACACTTTTGTTGGGCAGGCAAGCGTAGACTACGTGCCTGTCTGCCGGTCTCAGAGTGTCTCGAGGAGTTTCCCGATGCCTTCTTTGTAGCGCTTGACTTCGGCTGGCGTGACCGCCGGAGCACTTGGCGCATTCGTCACGGCAATCGCGGTGTTCCCCTTGCCGACGCGGTTCATTTTGCGGTCGGACCAGTCGGTCATCCATGCCACAGTCTTGCCCTTTAGGAACGGGTTGGCGTTGACCACGCCCGCGCCCATGACCTCGAGCACTGTTGCATTCGGGTCGGCGCGCAGGGCTACGTTGGCCCCTGATGGCCCGAGGAAGTGGGCGAGGTACAGCCGGCCCGGGGAAATCGCATGTCCCTTGGACCGCAAGAACGCCTCGTTTTCACGGGCAAGATTTGTAACCATCGCGCGGCTGAGCGCCGGGTCAAAACGCAGTTCAAGTAATTCGGCACGGCTGAGCGATGCGACGAGATCGGGGCGATAGGTGCGCATCATGCGCAGCCATGTGCTCTCGATAAACTGGCCGAGGCCGGTGGCCGTGGACCGGCTGTTCTTGGCCCGTGCGTTCCCCGCGCTTTCTACCCGGATGATCTGGTTGACCAACGCTTCGACCGCGCCCGAGGCACCGCCGCTGGTGATGCCACCGCCCGCAACTGCCACGCCGCGCAGGGCAAGCGGGTCAACCGGGCTGCCGCCAAGGTGCAGTTCGAAATGCAGGTGCGGGCCTGTGGACCGTCCGGTGGTGCCGACATATCCGATGACCTGTCCGGCCTGCACTTGCGTGCCCAGTTTGATCCCGTCGGCAAAGGCATTAAGGTGCGCGTATCGGCTGTGCGCGCCGCCGGGATGGTCGATGTAAACGATGTTGCCGTAGCTCGACGAGAAATTGGCGCGGGTGATCTTGCCGCCCGCGGTGGCGCGCACGGGCGTTCCCGTGGGCGCGGCCCAATCGACGCCGTTATGGTTCACGGTGCGGTTCAGGATCGGGTGGTGGCGCGGGCCAAAGCTGGATGTCTTGGTGCCCGCAACCGGGATCACGAAGTTGCTGCCCCCCAGACCGGTGCCACCCCCGCCACCAGCCGCATTCGGGTCAAAACAGCCAAACGGCGACTTGCCCCCGGTTGGGCGCACAACGAAGCATTCGAATTCTGCTGTCGGACCAGTCAGCGCGACGTAGAGGATCTGGCCTGCCGGTGCCACGCCGACGCTGTCATTGCTGAGGATCAGGCGCAGCCTGTCGCCTTCGGACGCAATCCGGTCGAGGTCTTGGACCCGGCTCAGCATCACCATCAGCTCACCCACCAGTTCCGACGACATCCCGTTGCGTAGCGCAGTGGAATAGATCGCGTCCTTGAGCTTGACCTGGCCCTGACCGCCGCGATTGCGCACGGCGATATCTGCCTTGCGCAGCAGATTGCGTTCAAACCAGGGATCGGCACTTCTTTCGAACCGGCCGGGACCCGGTTGCGCTACTGTAGCGAGATAGCGGTCAGGCGCGTAGATCGACATCTGCAACAACTGCGCGCCAGTGCGCTTTGGTTCCCTGCGCAAGGCAACGAGCCCGCCTGTTGTCAGATTGGTCAGCGTTTCCGCAGACAGGTCCATCTCGGCTGCCATGCGTGTCACATAGCTGAGAACCCGGGTCACTTCGTCTTCGGCAAGGCCCTTGTCAGTCAGTACGGTCTTGAGGTCGCTGTCTTTTTCCAATCGGATGACGCTGTCGCGAAAAAGAGGGGCGCGTTCGCGCGCCGACAGGCTAAGCGCTTCGGTCGTGGTGTTTTCAATCACCGTCTCGACATAGGACACCTGCACTTCGCCGCCATCGCCGCCGACGACCTGACCCCAGCTGCCTTCATCGTCGTCGACGACAACCTGCGAACCGGCTTCCACCGCTTCGGCAGGGGGCAAGGTGCTGGTGTCGACGATGGCGGTTTCTCGCCGCGCCTGAAAGGCAGCAAGATCCGCGCTTGAGGACGGCAGGGTCAGCTGCACCCGCTGGGTGGCGTCAAACAGGCTGTCGTCGATGACGGCGATATCGTCGCCTTTGCGCGCGCGCTGTGGATGGACCTGATGGTCCAACCGGATGCTGCGTGCACCCAAGCCGGACCCCTCGGGCAGGTTGATGATCATGGGCGCGCCGCGGATGTCGAGAAACGCTTCGGCCGCCGCTGCCGCGAGAACGATCCCGGTTTCAGCCGCATCCTCGGACTGGACGAGGGTCAGGCCGTCTCCTTCCTCATCGCCGGCGACATATTCACCGTCACTGGATACCAACGACCAGACAAACAGACCTGCGCCCGCCACCAGTGCCAGCCCACCAACGCCAAACCCGGCGCGGCGGATCATGCGGGCGCGGCGGCGCTTTTTCCAGGTCCTGCCCGAACCGGCAAAACTGGGATCGATTTCGATTTCAGCCATGGTGTGCCGTGATCACGCGACCGTTCAGCGGAACACGCCGATACCGCCCCCGCCTGAGATCTTTGGCTTTTGGGCGGGTTTTGCGGCAGGCTTGGGCGCGGGTGCCGGGGTCGCGCGCGTCGTTGTTCGGGTCGTCGTTGAACGCGTCGTGGTCGAGCGTGTGCTGGTTGTACGTGCCGGTGCTGCGACCGGTGCTTCGCATGCGACATCCGGCACGGCAATGATAGCGCGGAACAATTCGACACTTGGTTGCTGGTCCGGCCACGTCGTGCCGTCTTCGCGTTCACCGAAATATTCGCCAACCGACCGCGCCGACCCTCGGCCCCACAACCCGTCAATGGTCGAGCGGTAGCAATTCATGCGCTTCAGTTCGGTTTGAAGCGCTGCGTTCAGCCGATCTGCGGGCGGGTCAATGTGACCCTGATCCAGCAGTTGCAAAAACAACTCTGGATCGTTGTCGCGCATCGCAATGCGGGTTTCGAGATCGTCAAAGCTGAACCCAACCTCGGCAACCGTATCAGGAAGCAGCGTTTCAATGCCGAAATCCGCCTCTCGACCCGGCTCAACGCGGCCGAGGATGATCGAGGGTGTGGGCAAGCCGACGCCAGCCACCGATGCCGAGCGATCACTGCCCGTACCGGCAAAGCTTGGGCGCGTGTCTGCGGGCGGTTCATAGGCGGCGATCAAAACCGGGCTGCCATCGGCGGACGAATCCCCCAGATCAAACGCAATCGGTTCGGCAGAAAACGACTGGGCGAAGGCGGAGCTGCCCATAATTCCCGCAACCGCTACACCGACAAAAACCTGCTTTGCACGCATGACCCGTTACCAATGAGTTTGAAAACCTGTACGCATAATAGGTGCCGCACGGGGGGTGAGGCAAGTTATTCCAAGCCTGCCCGCAGAAAGAAGGTCCAGCGTTCCGATCTGCGCGTGTCAACTTCGTGAAATTGCGCGGCTATGTGCCCGCGAATCAAGCAGTCTTCGCGCCCTCGAATACGAAATTCTCCCGGATCGACGCACATGGTTGTGGTTCCTTGCAGCATGGAGGCGTTAAACACGTCCCGCGCGTAAACGTATATATAACGAGACGTGAGCGTATCTTCGATGACATTGGCGCATTGGTTCGGCCCGACAGTCCACCACCCGGCCGTTTCCCAAGCATCTGTGTCGTAGGCGCCAATGGCCACGTTCACGACGTCTAAAGTTTGATTACAAAACTGGAAATTTGCGCGTGCTGTTGAGGGGTTAGCTACAATCCATAGGCAGAAAATCGCGCAGGCGGAAAACTGCCACAATCGCTGGTTCTCCGCGGTTCCCCTAATGCGCTGAAATATAATGAAAAAATTTCGAACCGCCATCAAGGTGTTGTCCGGATCCTGCACTTGTCGTTTCTTATGTATCATAGATAGGTGAAATCACTGATGTCGCGTGTTATATCGACGCCATGATGATACGAACACTGCTCATTTCCATGACCCTGGTGGGTGGCTCCGCCGCTGGCGCTATCGCTTTGGCGTCGCTGCATGATGCAACTGGCCCGCAAGTTGCACGCCTTGCCGAGCCGGAGCCCCGCGCCCAGCCTGTCAATGGAAATCGCTTTGTTGCTCCGTCTTATGTCCCAGCGCCGACGCTGGCGCGGGCGACCCCGGATACGTCGGTGACAACACCGACTGCCGATGATGAGCAGCCACTGATTTTGACACCGTTTGCGACGACTGCCGACCCAGCGGTGCCTGCGCCGTCTGTGGACGAAAGCCTTGTGCCGCCGCAGCCCGTTATTGCTGCGACCCCTGCCCCTAAGCGCGTCGTTGCGCCCAAGCGGACTGTCAAGGCAAAGAAAGTGGCGCGTGTCCAACCGCGCGTCTTGCCGCAAAAGCAATCGAACCGTGCCAAGATGCGACCGGTGATTGTGGCGCAGTCGCCGGCATTTCTGTCGCCTTCTGGGACAGCGTCCACACCGGACTACGTGATCGGCGTATATCGCTGATACACCACAAATTCTCTGGTTGACTTGAACCGGCCTTCCGCCGCTAATTGCGGTATTGGTTTGGGGTTTGGCAATTGGAGAACATCATGTTGCGCAATATTTTCATGGCTGCTCTGACAGCCACACTCATGTGTGCGGGTACCGCCCATGCCCAGGATGACACGGGCAAAATTTCCCTGGAATTGAACAAAGCGACGGCCACGGAAGACGGCAAATGCCAGGTCGTGTTCTACGCGCGCAACGGTCTTGATCAGGTGTTGGACGAAATCAGTCTTCGGGTCGCCTTTTTTGATGCCGAGGGGGTGTTCAAAAACCTTCTTGCGCTGTCGCTCGGAAGCCTTGATGTGGGCAAGCGACGGGTGCTGCTGTTCAACCTGCCCGGTGACTGCGCCGAACTTTCGGAAATCGTCGTGAACGACGTGGCAGCCTGCAAAGTGGCAGGCGGCGGCGCGAGCGACAGTGACATCTGCCTAAGCGAACTCGCTGTCACATCGCGCACTGAAATCGCCTTTGGACTTTAGGCCCAATCAGCCCACCACTCGGGCGTAGAAATATTGTGATATATCATGGAAATAACGATCTTTCAGCTGGCTTCGTACGTGATCTACGGCTTTCTGGGCTTGCTGTCTTTGTTCGCGCTCAGCATCGGCCTGTTCAAACTCGGCCAATTTGCGAAATTGGGCGTCGGTCGCCGCAGAGAAGCGGAGAAAATCCTCGATGACTGGTTGAATGGCCGGGTCGAGGAAGCGATCCGAACGGCTGGACGACGCAAATCAGTGCTGAGCCGCGTTCTTCAGGCGGTGTTCTCCGGTATTCAGGCGCGTCCCGGTGACACAAGTTATGCCGAGGAGCTGAGCCGCCAAACGGCCATTGTTGAACTGGCCACGCTGAGCGAACGGATGCGGTCGCTGGACATGGTTGTGCAATCGGCGCCGATGCTTGGGCTGCTTGGGACGGTGATCGGCATGATCGACGCGTTTTCGGTTCTGGCTGTGACCGATGGGGCGGTAGATCCCACCGCGCTTGCCTCGGGTATCTACATCGCGCTGATCACCACGGCGGCTGGCCTTGGCATCGCTCTGATCGCGTTCTTTATCGCCACGTTCCTTGAGGGCCGTATCGACCGCGAACGCAACATGATGGAGGCGGTGATGTCAGCCGCAATTCACGGTCGGGTCGATCCGAACTCCGGCACCGGTTAAGGGGCATCGCGGGCCATGGGCTCTTCCTACGAACCCCTTCCCGAACGGCCGCGCAGTTACCGCGTGGCGCTGACACCGCTTGCCGACGCGATGTTTCAGCTGCTGATCTTCTTTATGCTGTCGACCAGTCTGACGCCCTATTCGCTGGTGACGCTCAAGACCACGCCCGACGAGGTCGAGGAAAGCGAAGCGCAGAACGAACCGGTTGGGCCGGAGGATGAAAACGCCGAACAGCCCGCGCCAGCGGCGGTCGAGGACAGCGGCACCACCATCTGGGAACTGGGCAACGGCACGGCCATGACCAATGGTCAGGTGTTCGAGATTGATCAACTCGCTTCCTTGGCCGAGGCGATCGGCAGTCAGGATGACCCCGGACAAGTGGTCATTGTGGTCGGCCCCGAGGCACGGGTGCAGGACGTGGCAACTGCGCTCGAGGCGTTGAACAGTGCCGAAGTGGAGGCGGTCCAACTGGCCCGTACACGCACCCGATGATCCGCGGCAGCCGCCTTGCTCCCCGGCGCACCACGCAGCGCATGGACAGTGCCCTGGCCATCGTCAACATCGTTCTGTTGCTGATTTTCTTCTTTCTCACCACAGGGTCGTTGTCGAATTCGACGGTTGTGACGGTTACTCTGCCAGATACCACGGAATTGCCGCTTGACCTGTTGCCCAAGCCGCTGCTGACAGTTTCGCCCGACGGGGAAATGACGCTGGACGGGGTTCCTGTGCCGCAGGGTGGGCTGGCCGAGGCGATGATCAATGATCCGATGCTGCACGTGCTGGCCGATCGCGAAGCGAATGCTGCTGCACTCTTTGATCTGATCGACGCCGAAAACCTGATCGCTGTTCAGGTCCGATTGGTCACGGTGCACCGCAAGGACACGGAGGCGGAAGAATGAGCTTTCTGCCGTATGCCCCTGTCAGCGGAAAAGCGTGGTTTGCGTCGATCACCGGATCCACCGCACTGCACGGTTTGGCTGTGACTGCGATTTTGACCTCATCAGTCGCAATGCTGCCGGAACCCACCACCCCAGCGGTACGCGAGCCGGAATACGAGATTACGCTGGAAATCATCGATGCCGACATCATCGAGCTTGAGGATTTCGAACCCGAGCTTGAAGTGCCCGAGGATGCGGTCGCTCTTAATCCCGAGGACAACGCGGACGCGTTGGAGGAGGTCGACGAGGCTGAACTGCTTGCTGAGGATGAGGCCGAGGAACTTGTGCCCGACGACACCGCGCTTGAGGCGGAGCCTGAGGTGGTGGAGGCCGAACCGGAAGAGATCGAGACCGCAGAAGCCGAAGAGATCATCCCCGAAGAAGAACCGGTGATCGAAGAAGAAGAGCTGGCCTTGCTCGAACCTGAAGAAGAGCCCCTCGTGCCCGAGGTTGAACCGGAAGCAGAGCCTCTTCTTGAGCCTGAGCCGGAGCCACTGTTGGAACCCGAGCCGGAGACAGTGCTTGAACCCGAAGAAACGTTACCCGAACCCGAGCCGCAGGTCGCCGAGGCGCTCACGCCAATCCCGCAGGACGATCCCGACGATCTGACCATCGACGACCTCAGCCTGATCGATGACACCGTGATCAATCCGCTTGCCGAATCCGTGGCCCCTGCCGCGTCGTCTGATACAGCCCTTGCCCCGGATGTGGTTGTGCCGGACGTCGTCGAACCCGAACCGCAAATCGTCGAAGAAGACATTGCCGCGCTTGTGCTGCCAGAACCGGAGCCCGTGCTGCCCGATCCCACGGTCATCGCGCCGGAGCCCGAGCCGGAACCGGTTGAACCTGTTGCCCTGCCCGCCGAAGAAGAACCGGTCGTCTCGGAACCGGTAGAGCCGGAAGTCGCGGCAGAACCGGACCCGGACATCGCAACAGAGACTGAATCCGACCCGCGGCCTGCCGCGCCACAAGCGCAACCCATTGCCAATCCGTCTCCTGCGGCCTTGCAAATCGGTGCGCTTTTGCAGCGTATCCGCGCAACGCCCGCGCCGCAGTGCACGTTGGCCTTGCCCCGCCGGGCAGGCGGGGACGGTGTCGGGATTTCGTTTATCGGGGCAACACCGGATGATCTGGATACCCTGGCCACGCGCATTCTTGACGGCCTCGACAGCACTCCGGCGCAAACGCGCGAAATTCTTGACCCGCGTCAATGCGCCGTGCTGGACGCTGTGCGTCAGGCGTCAACCTATCCGGCAAGCCGGATCGGCCTGGCGCTGGAAAGCACGACGCTTAACAGCGGCGACAGCTTGCAGGCGCGGGTGCTGGGATCGGGTGGATTGTTCCTGACGCTGGTGCTGATTGACGACAACGGCGTGGTGCAGGATCTGGCGCGGTTCACGACGCTGGACGGCAATGACCCTGTGATTGATGCGCCGGTGGCCCGGTCCGGCCCGGCGCGCGATACGCGGCAGGTGTTGGTGGTCCTCGGCTCTCCAGACCAGCCGATTGATCTGTCGGGTGGTATCGGGCTGCTTGCGCAGGATGCCTTTGCCGCGCTGCCGGCGGAGGTCCTCGAAAACGCATTGTTTGGATTGGCGACGTTCGACGTGCGCTAGCGCGTGATCTCGACCACACCGATATCTACGGCACCCAGACCGTCATCGGCCAACTCGCGCGTCATAAGCGGCAGGATCTCTGATGCGGCTGTGCCATCCTGCATCGCCGCCGCGCGCACCAATGCGTCGTCCGACGCGGTCGCGATCAGCACATAGGTTCCCGGTTGCGCCGACGGCAGTCGGAACGAGAATGTGCGCTGTTCACCTATCGGATCGCCCAGCTGGCTCATCAGCGAGAACACGCGGCCATTGGGTGCCACCAGCGCCAGCCAGTTTTCGCGCCCCGCACTGCCATGGATCGTGCCCACGACGCCGTCTGCACGTGACACGGTGCTTTGATCAAGCGCCATTTCAATGGCGCCGCCAGACGTCCCCTGAAACGTGCGCGCAAACTCAAGCGCTGCGCATTGCGACTGCGCGACGACGCGGTCGATGACAGCGGGGTTCGTGCCGAATTGCTGGGTCCAGCCTTCACCGACACCGGCCAGTGTTGCGGGGTCCTGGGCGAAGCCTTCGATCATGCCGGTATTTGGACCCTGGCCACGGCGCGCGGCGTAGGTGCAGCCTTCCGGGACAGCTTCGGCCAAATAGGTCTCGCGGGTGCCTTCGACGCGGGTCAGCCCTTGGGCTTCGCCAGTTGTACCGTCGCCGCCGCCGTCGCTATTTGCGTTCATATAATACCAGCCGCCGCCACCGGCGATTGCTGCGACCACGACCAACGCGGCAACAATACCGAAACCACCGCCTGACTTTTCGACGACTGCGGGACTGCTGTCAGCGCCGTCGGTGTTTGATGTGGCCGCAGGCACGGTGGTGACAAAGCTTTCCTGACGCGCGGTCGGTGCGGCTTGCAGGCCGGCCACGGTGCGGTTGGTCGCGCCGATTGTGCGCTGGTACAGCCCGGCGGACGTTGCCGTTGGCTCATCGCCGCTGATCGCCTTCAGCCCGTCGATCACCTGCGTCATCGATTGCAAACGCTGTGTCGGGTCGGGTTGCAGCATATTGTGCAGCAGGGCCTGGAACGCCACCGGCATTGCATTCAGATCGGGCACGCCCTGACGCTTTTGTACCGCTTCGACAATACTGTCGCCCATGTTGACAGCCTTGCCCTGAAGGCAGGCGATGATCAGCAAACCCAGCGAATAGATGTCGCTTGGCCCCTCGGCCTCGCCGCCATAAGCGCCCAGTTGCTCGGGTGAGACATATTTCAGCTTGCCCGCAAACTCGTTGCCGATGGTCACGTCCTTGATCTTGGACGAACGCGAGATGCCAAAATCGATGATCACCGCCTTGGTGATGTCATTGTCTGCGAGCATCACGTTGTCGGGGGACAGGTCGCGGTGGACCACGCCGATCTTGTGTGCGCGTTCCAGACCGTCGGCAAGCCGGGTGAACAGCTTGCACACGTCATCAGGCGTGAGCGGCCCATCATTCTTGAGCTTGTCGCTCAGCTTGCTGCCTTCGATAAAGCCCATGACGAGAACGTGCAGGTTCATGTTCGCGTCCGGCGGCACATAGGCAAAGTAGCGCACGATGGCGTCGTGGTGCAGCTGGCGCAGGGTGCGCGCCTCGCGCCGGAACATCTGCGCAACACGGATGTCTTCGGCCATCTCGGGCAGGATGACCTTGATCGCCACGCTTTCGCCGGTCCCGATTTCAACGCCGCGATAGACCCGGCCCATGCCACCTTGATCCAGCCGCTCTTCGACCCGGTACATGTTGTTGATCACGGCACCGGGTTCGAGGTTGCTGATCGGCTCTTTGGCTTGGGTACCCGTGACGCCGCCGGTGGTCAGTTGTGTTGCCTCCAACCCGTCGTCGTTGTCGAGATCAGGCGCGGTCGTTGTCGGCGCAGGTGCTACATTTGCAGCCGCTGCCGCTACCGCCGCAGCTGTGGTTGGGTCAGGTTGCGGTGTCGGTGCGGGGGCTGCAGCATCCGAAAACGGTCGGTACGTTGATCCTGTATCCTGTTGCGGGATCGGTTCCGGGCCGGGACCTGATGCAGGCGCATCGCCACCAAACCCGCCGATTATCGTGCGGTCACTGTCATCAGCGGCTTCCGGAGGTGCAGGGGCTACAGGTGCTTCGGGCTGTGGCGGCGCTGCGGGCGTAAAGCCACCTATAATCGTGCGATCCCCGTCCTCCTCCTCTGGCGCCGCGTCGGGCGCGGGCTTGGAAGCGGGCATTGGCGCGATCAACGTGCGATCATCGTCCTCATCCGGCACTTCGGGCCGCTTAGGCGGCTGGGTGTTGTCTCCAGTGCTCACAGGTAACCCCCAAACTCAGGAAAGACCCCTTCGGCCTCCAATTCAGGCAGGGGGATCTGATGGCACCTTACCACAACCACTGTCACGTTGTCTTTGCCGCCGCGTTCCAGCGCTTTGTCCACCAAGTGCCGGCACAGGGCATCAAGGTCATGGCCGAACTGCATCATGACGCGCTCAAGCTCGTCATCGTGGAAATATTCAGTCAGCCCATCCGAACACAATAGGAAAGTGTCTTTATCGTTCAGCACCCCCTCGACCATGTCACATTCAGGCTCGGCGGTGACGCCGATCGCGCGGGTGATCACGTTCTTGCGTGGCCAAGCCTCGGCCTCGGCCGCGGTAATCGACCCTGCATCGAGCAGGGCTTGAACCTCCGTGTGGTCGCGGGTCACCTGGCTCAGCACACCGCCGCGCAGACGGTAGACGCGGCTGTCCCCGGACCAGATGCCTGCGTAATGTCCCTGACTGACCAATAAAGCTGCGACGGTCGAACCGATCGTACCGCCACCCAGCTCGGCGGCATGGTGGAGGATGCGCTGGTTCGCTTTTGTCAGCCGTTCCATGAACCGTGATCGCAGGTCAACTGCGCCGCCGGGGACACCGACCGTACTCATTTCGCCAACGATAGACTGGCTGGCGTAGTCGCCTGCCGCATGGCCACCCATGCCGTCCGCCACCAGCCACAAGCCACTGTCCGGCGAGGCCAGAAAGCTGTCTTCGTTGACCTTGCGCACGCAGCCCACATCGCTCAGCGTGGCGGTCTCAAATGCGAAACTGGGTTCGGATCTTTCACTCATTCACGGAATCTCTCGCTTCGCGGGTGCGTTCTGTCAACAGCCAGCGCATTCCAGTCAGGTCAGGAAGGCCATTTGCCCCCAACCAACCCGCAGACCGTGTCGGCAAAGCCTCATGCCACCAGTGTGTCCGTGCCAATTGTGCCTTGTCTGCGTCCGCCCCAAGCGCATCCGCAAACAGACGCGGCAGGTCGCCGTCGTCGCGATGACCCCACAGTGCGCCGTCCTGTCCCGGCTCAAAGTCCACGCCTTGCAGGGCAGGGGGCTGGAATCCTTCGATCAACGTGGCAACACCCCGCGTGCCGTCTTTGGGCACTTCAAACCGGGATATGTGCGCTGCGAGAGCGCGATAGGGGTTTTCGTCATGAGCAGGATGCAGCGGTGGTGGTGTGACGACACCCGTCAGCCCGAACACCAGTGGAAAACGACGCCCGACCTTGTCCTGCGACGGCAGGAACAAACCCATCAGTGGCGCGCCGATGACGTCTGGTCCTATCCAAAAACTCAGCGGCGGTGCGGCCGCCCAAGACGCCTCCCATGCATCGCCAAGGTCCTTTTTGAGCCGTGGCAGGATACCTTCCAGCCACTTGTCAAAATGGCTGAGCAAGTCGTGTTCCATCCCGTGGGCCAGAAAATCACCGTATGCGGGATGCTTGCCATAGACGACGGTGGTAGGCGCGCTCACGGGGTTTACTCGATCGTTGTGGGGCAAGAGAAATCGGACAGTTCGCGCATCAGGAACGGGATCGCGATGCTGTCGAATTCCAGCCGCAACGTCACCGATCGCCCGCCAACCTGATAGGTCACGTCGGCCCGCGTTCCGGATGTCTTGTTGCGACCGCGCGAAATGAACTCGGACAACGACCAGCGACCGCCGCCAAAGCGCAGCCCATTGTCGGCGTTTTCCGCCTGTGGCAGCAGCACGACGGTGATGTCTGCTGTGTCATCGGGCCAGGTAAAGCTTGCGCCGGACGAGTTCGGGAACAGCTGCACTTCGCGCCCGCTCATGTTGATGTTGGTGCTTTCCACCGTGGGCGACGCGGCCACCATCGAGATGGCAAAGCTGACCGACGGAGCAGAGCTGTCGGGTGCAAAGAATGCCTGGCGGATGCGTTCGGCCCGGGCAAACTGGCTGAGCGTGGCGGAACTCAGGCGCGCGCCCAATGGGCTGCCTTCTCGCGCAACGATGCGGCCGTCCGCCTCGCGCTGCGTGTGTTCGCGCAAGTAGGTGTCATAGAACGTTTGCATCCGTCCGCCATATCCGAAGAATTCCCCGAATACGGACGTGGACAGGTGCCGCGCGCCGCGCCCGGCAAAGGGGAAGGCCGATGACACGTTCTGGGTGCAGTACGAAGACACCTCTTCGGACAGGGCGCGCTGCAGCTCACCCATCGATGCATTTGCCGTGATGGTCAGGAACTCGGATTCAATCGAGTTGACAAAGCCGACGATGGTTTCGGGATAGAAGGGCACCCCTTGGCTGAGCGTGTTCAGGGCATCCTGCATGCCGCGCTGGTCAAGCAGCGTGTTGCCGCCCCGACCCGCAAGCTGCCGGTTGGTCAGCAATTCGCCCATGCCCGACAGCATGACGTCAACCGGGCGGGCGTTGGTTTCGCCGCGCACGAAGGCGTGCCACTTTTCAAATCGGCGTTCGATGGTTTCAAGCGTGCGGCGCTGTGTCGGTGCCGACGCATTCGCAACCGCACGTTCCTGGAACTTGGCCTTGTCGCGCAGCAGGTTGAGGAAGATTTTCTGAATCGCACCGGACCGGCGCTGCACTTCGCTAAAGCCGACATCGGCCATCTGGCTGCCGACGTCTCCGCCCGAGGCCAAAAGCTCAGCCGGGTTATCGATCCCTTCGACAGCGTCGAGGAAACGGGTCAAGCGCGTTTCGGAATCCACTGCGATGGCCAGTTTCAGGATGGGCGAGGCGAACGGTGCGGATGCCACGGCAAGGCCGGGGAACTGTGGCGCGCCGGCGGACATTGGCACCAGTTCGATGCGGCCCAGCATGTTGTTCCACTTTTCGGCAAAATCCGACGCGTAGAACGCATGCAGGTCACGGTTCAGACCCAGCAGCTGGCCCTGATAATCAACCCCTTCGCCCGGTTTGCCGAGAACCCAGCGTTCCTCTTCCAGCCGCGTGGCAGCATTCGCGACCGCGTCCTGGAAGAAGGCCCAATACCCGGTGAACGTAAACAGCCCGGGCACCTCGAGGCTTTCCAGCGGTTTGCCATCGGTGGTGCGGAACACCACGTCCGCTTGCACATCTGCCAGCTCATCGGTCAAGCGGAAGGGCTGTAGCGTGGCGGCCTGGCTCAGGATCGAGCTGTAAGCCTGTTGCGCAAGGCTGAGTGTCGCGATTTCCTTTTGCGTCCGCTCGACCAACTCTGCATCGGGCTTGAGTGTCGGTTCAATCGTCTCGTCCAGTTCCAGCATCGCGGCAAGATGTTCGTTGATCTCGCGATACTCGCCGTCAAGGCCCGGTTCGGAATACTCGGGCCCCCAGGCTTCGGCGAAATAGGCTTGGATTGCCACGTCGTCAGATTTGCCGGGCTGTTCCTTTGCCAAAAGGATGTACACCTTGAGCGCGCGATAAGCCTCTTCGGTGTTTCCCTCGGTCAACAGCCGGGGCAACCGGTTTTCGAGGTACAGCATCATGCGCGGACGCAAGAGGCGTTCGAGGCTGTCGGAATAGGATTGCAGAGCGGCTGACCGGATTGATGCGCGGCGCGACAGGCCAACGCGTTCGGCAAACTGCTGTTCACGGGGATCGGCCCAGCCCGCAGGGATATCCCGTGCCAAGGCCAGCGATTGCAGGATCGGGCGTGTGCTGGGATCGTCGATGATGTTCTGGCGCAAGAGGCCCTGCGCTTCGATCTGGTAGCTGTCGGTGGCGGCCGCCGCCTCGCGGATCAGTGACGCATTCTGCCAGAAGCTGAAACCAAAGAGCCCAAATGCCCCCAGTACGGCGACCGAGATCAGGCCCATAACGCCGGTACGGAAGATCGCCCGCCGCCGCATCGCCTTGAAATCGTAACCAACCCAGTCGCGTTCCTTGAAAATCACGGATTTCAACAGGTCATGCAGGAAATAGCTGCGGCCCTTGCCGGACATGAAATTGGGCGTGAACCCCTGTTCGCCAGCCATCGCGCCCAGAACCTGGTCGATGGGCGTGCCTTCTTGTGTGCCGGAGGTGAAATAGAACCCGCGCAGGATCGCGTGTAGGTCTGTCCCTTTTTGGAACACGCGGCGCAGGAAATCCGACACGTTGCGCTGCAGCAGCACCAGCTGTCCTGGAAAGCCGAACATGGCGATGCGCGCCACGGTGTCCGGCTCTTCATTCATGCGGTCGGTGACCTCGTCCGACAGGCGCGAGATCAGCTTGTCAAACTCGGATGCAACAGAGCGGTAGGTTTCTTCTTTGCGGTCCTTGGTCTGGAACGTGACACCCCAAACGGCTTTGCGTCGCTCTTCGTTGTAGTGGCCAAAGAACTCGCGGAAGCCCGAGATCAGGTCCGCCTTGGTGAAGAGAACATAGACCGGCACGTCGATCCGCAGGGTCTCGTGCAGCTCTTCCAGACGTTTGCGCACCGCCAATGCGTGGGTGTCCAGCGTGTCATCGGTCGCCGTCATCATGTCCTCGCACGAAAAGGCAAGGATCACGCCGTTGATCGGCTGATTGGTGCGCGCTTTCTTCAGCTGGTCGAGGAATGCCTGCCAGCTCATCTTGTCCGCGCGCGCGTCGCTGTCCTGGGTCGTGTAGCGCCCAGCGGTGTCGATCAGCACCGCTTCTTCGGAAAACCAGAAATCGCAGTTCTTGGTGCCGCCAAAGCCCGCGACCGCACTTGCGTCGGTGCCGGGGAATTCCAGACCGGAATGCACCAGCGCGGTGGTTTTGCCCGCGCCGGGTGGGCCGATGATAATGTACCACGGCAGATCGTACAGGTACGTGGCGCCGCCCGATTTCTTCAGCTTGCCCAACGCTTCCTGCATGCGGTCATGCAGGATCGCGCCGTCGCCCACGGGTTGCTCCATGAGCGATTCTTCAAGCTCCGAGGCGGCCTGTTTGCGCTTGCGGTAGTTGAGGAAGCTCATCACCGCGATCGGTGCAAGGATCAGCGTGATGATCAGCAGCCGGAACCACAGCGACGCCAGCCACGGCACGCCGAAGATCGGCAACCCGAACCAGACGGTCGCGCAAATACACAGGATGCCCAGACCGATCATGATCCAGCGCAACCACTTGATCCCCCACCAGTTGATGGGGTTGAGCCATTTCAGAACAACTCTCACAGTCGTTCTTCCTTCTGCAGCAGGATTTCAACGCGCCGGTTCTTGGCGCGTGCTTCCTTGGTGTTGGCGGTGCAGCGGTTTGGCCGGGCCAACGCCGCGAACCGAAATGCGGGTGGGATCGCTCAGGTGCGGTTCGACAAGGGCTTTGACGGTTTCCGCACGCGCTTCGCTGAGTGCTTCGTTCGTCTTGTAGCGGCCGCGGCCGCTGGGCGGGATATTATCGGAATGACCTTCGATGATTATGCCGCCCGGTTCCGCTTCAAGCACATCGGCGATCCGCTTGCCCAGCCCGCTGATGTCGTTGGTCAGTTCCGCCGAACCCGATCCGAACCGCAACGCTTCGCGCAACCGGACCGCGATGTAGTCGCCGGTTTCGTTCACTTCGACTTCGCCGGACTCGATCTCGGCGGCAAGTCGGCCTTCAATCCGTTCCAACTGGCCAGTGGGCGGGGCCTCGTATTCGATGACCTCTTCGCTGCGTTCGATCACGACCTCGCTGAGGTTGGCGTGCAGGCCGATGATGTCATCCTGTGCTGCCTGCGCGTCGCCGGACAGCAACCATGACAGCGTGACAAACAACGCCATGACCATGGCCCCTGCGACACCGCCGACCAGCCACAACGGCACACTGCCTTGTTGGCGGCGGCCGCCAAGGATCACAGGCACCCATTTGTGGCTCAGTTCTTCGGGGGGGCGGTCATTGGCCGCGCGGAAGCGTTGATACACCTCCATGCG
Source organism: Pseudomonadota bacterium (assembly GCA_038530495.1). Lineage (GTDB taxonomy): Bacteria > Pseudomonadota > Alphaproteobacteria > Rhodobacterales > Rhodobacteraceae > Tateyamaria. The sequence goes on from JBCBCR010000008.1 coordinate 22,982, forward strand.
CAACCGGCTAAGCATGACTTGTCCGTTGGGTTCAGTGCGGTACTTGCCTTCGAAACCCAGCGCGAGGCAGATCAGCATCAGCTCCAGCGCATTGGCCCGCTGGTTGGGCAGGGCGATGACTTGTTCGAGATGCGCGAAGAAGCCGATGCCCGCGGTACGGTCGCCCAGCAGCTCGGCAGCCATTGAAAACTGTTGCCAATACTGTGGGTCGTTGCCGGGGATGGTTTGCACGATATCGTCCGCGGTCGCCGCCAGCGCATAGCGGGAGACGTCGATATCCTCCTGCGGCACGCCTGCTTCCTGGCACTTTTGTACAAAACCGGCGATCTCCCGAACAACGTGATCGCGCAGCGGGATGGCCTGCATCTCGACCATGCCGGTGCGCAAACGTCCAAGCAGAACCAACAAGTCCGATGCGGCTGCGATAATCGGGTTCGATGACGACCCGACATCCAGGCCGGACCCGCGCAAAGCGTCGGTAAAGGCAATCTTTGGGCCGGAGCGTTGCGGTTGCGGCGCGCGTTGCGCGTGTGCCGCGTCCGGGAACTGCCCATCGGGTGTTGGCGCCACGGGTGTGTAGCCGGGCTGCTGCGGCGGCGCATACGGGTCGTGATACGCCGGTGGGTATTGCCCGCCCGCTGGCTGCTGCGGCGGGTAGGGCGCCTGCGCCGGCGGATATCCGGGCGGCGGGGCCGCAGGTGTCGCCGGAGGATAATAGGGTTGTTGTGGCGGATACGGCTGCTGCGGCGGCGCAACCGGCGCGCCTGCCGACGGGGTCAAACGCCCGCCCAACCAGGTATCTTCGGCCCCGGGAGGTGGCCCGGCAGGCGGTGCTGCCTGCGGTGGAGGCGCCTGCGGCGCGGCCTGCGGCGGCGGGGCGTGCGGTGCCGGTTGCTGTGGCGGTACGCGCTGACCAAAGATTGTGTTTTCAGCCGGCGGCGCGGGCTGTTGCGGCGGAGGCGCTGCGGCCGGTTGTTGCGGCGGTGGCGCCTGTGGTGGCGGCGCTGGCTGTTGCGGCGGCTGAGGTGCTGCCGGGCGCGCAGGCTGCGGTGGCAGCTTTTGCCCAAAAACCGTGCGCTCTTCGTCGTCTGACATGTCTTAGCGCTCCTCCGGGATGGCCCACAGCTCCAATTCGAGCCCGGGCCACGCCCCTGCAAAATGCATGCCCATCGCTGGCGCAACCGAGAAATCGCGCCACAACGGGCTTTGTTTGTCCACGACAAAGTAGACATGGTTCGCCACAACCCGGATCTGCGGTGGTGGGTTGGGCGTGTGCACCAGCGGGATGCCGGGCATGTTGTTCACGATGATCTCTTTCATCCGCGTCGACGGCCCCACCTTACACAATTGTGGGAACTGCTGCTGAATTTGTGTCAGAGGCAAGGCGGCGGCGACTTCTATAATAAAGGTCGCCTGCGCAAAGAGGTTTGGATCGTCCACGATCGCGGCAAAGCTGTTCTCGCGCCGCTGCTCCAGCGTCAGGCGCAGCGCCCGACCCACGTCACGGCTCAGCAGACGACGGATGTCATCCACAAGCGGCTTGAACGTCTCTTTAGGCTGGTCATGGCGATAGCGACCATAGTCACGCACGCGGCGGTCACGTTCTTCGAATGTGGTCAGCTCGCCTGCCAGCGACACGAGCACTTCGTACAGGCGCTCCGGGTGGACCGACGGCAAACGCCGCAGGTGGCGCAAAACCGGCAAGACACGGTTCAGCACCATCAGCATTAGATAGTCTTTGTCCTGCATCCCGCCGCCCGAGGTCGGATCAGCCGCGTAGCGCTCCAACACTTCGAGCCGCGCTTCGACGGAACCGGTCACTGCCTTGAGGTATCCTTCGTAAGCACGGTGCACGCTGAGGATCAGACCGGTTGGCGGAACGGCTTGATCCAGTGTTACCACGGTGCCGTCGCTCACATCCGCAATGCGCCCCAGGCAGATGCACTGATACCCCTCGCGCGGCTTGTCCCGCAGCACCAGTTCAAGCCGCGGCACAGCAATCTCGACCGACTCCTCGATGCGCGACGCGGCCGTGGTGTCCGCGACACCCTGCTCTTCGGCCAAAACGAACCGCATACTGGCATCATCGGCGATGCCGACGTCACGGTCGTTTTGTGCCTGGTTGGGCAAGGTAAGCCAGATCAGCTTGCCCACCGCGTCTTCGGGGACGTCGATCTCTCGCGGCAGCGGGCTTGAATGCGGTGCATCGAATGGCGTGCCGTCCGGCATGATTCCAGACACCTGTTCCAGCTCCAACCGACCTTGCCGCAATTGACCCTGATCAAAGCCAAGTTCGGCAATGCCCCACGGAAAAGGTGTCAGATGCGCCGTGCGCGACGCCACCGTGCGCTCCATGTATCGGTCTGCCTGTTGCAGATGCTGGGGCTTGATAAACAGCCCCTCTTTCCAAGCGACCTTGCTGAAACGCGACATTATTTATTTGGCTCCAATATTCCGTACCGCACCCGCGTCCGGGCCCGACGGTCAGACTTTGCGATTATGTGGGCGAGGGGTCAAGCGATACACGGATTACCAAGGGTTTAACGCATAATTTGACATCTGCCCGCGATCCGAAGCGCCCGCAGGCTTGCGCAGTTTTGGCATACCTAAGCGTTTGTGCCACACCTCTTGACCCAACTGCGACTCAGGGTCCGCGCAACATTTGAACCGTCGGCAAAAAAATGTTCATGTCGCATCCAACGGGATTCGTAGGAATGTTTGGGGCTCAATTAATGAACTCATTTCCCACACGCGCTGCGCAGGTGAACCAGTTCGCCTGCGCTTTCGGCGTGTCTTCCATTGCGCGCGATCCCCTGCTCACTCAGCCATTCGTATTTTCGCCTGCTTCGCTCCGCATGCGCTTTGAAGGAAAACAAGATGTTTGAACCCAAGCAATTCACCCGCAACGTCGGCATTCGTCAGCGCTCGCTCCGCAAGCACTGCCGGTTCGGCCGGGCCACGGAATTGGTTTACGTGCTGGCAACCGGCACGGTGTTGACGATCGCGGGAACCAGTGTCGAGGCGCAGGACATTTGGAATGGCGGCGACGATAACTGGAACACAGGCGCATTGGGCAACTGGGTGGACGGCCAATTCGACGACGGAAACAGTGCCACATTCAATGGTGCGGGGGATACAGTCACAATAGACGAGGGTGCCACTCTCAACGTGGGCGGCATTACCTTCGGCGACAATGGTATAACGATCGATGCAGACAATCAGGCCAACGATCAGATTAACCTTACAGCCCCGGTCACAGTCACGAATGGCAGCGACACGGCGACGATCAACGCAAACATTACCGGCAATGCAGAAGCGGACGGCGCTGGAAGCCTTAACTTGGCCGGAACAGTCGGCGGGAACGTTACCAACACGGGCGCTGGCACGGTCACAATAACCAACACCGTGTCCGGAAATCTCGACAGCGATGCCGGAACAACGATTGTTGATACCAACGGCGAAATCACCGGAACAACAACGATCGACAACAGCACAGTCGTTGTCGACAATACGGGCGCAGGGACGGGCGGCATTCTGTCCGACACCGTGACTGTGAACTCCGGCGGCACTCTTGATGTCAACGCAGGCTCTGTTGCTGACGTGGACACGACGGGGACCGGCGTGGCCGACATCTCGGGCGGCACGGTGGCGAGCCTGGACCAGGATTCCACCGGCACCTCGACCCTGTCGGGCGGCAGCATCACCGGCGACGTGACGGTGAGCAACGGCACGCTGAACGTGACCGGCACGGGCACGATCTCTGGCACGACAACGGTGTCTGCGGGCACTTTGGATGTCGATGGCGGCACGGTGGGTGACGTGGACACGACGGGGACCGGCGTGGCCGACATCTCGGGCGGCACGGTGGCGAGCCTGGACCAGGATTCCACCGGCACCTCGACCCTGTCGGGCGGCAGCATCACCGGCGATGTGAC
>JBCBCR010000008.1:27016-37071 GCA_038530495.1 Pseudomonadota bacterium
GGCACTTTGGATGTCGATGGCGGCACGGTGGGTGACGTGGACACGACGGGGACCGGCGTGGCCGACATCTCGGGCGGGACGGTGGCCAGCCTGGACCAGGCGTCCAGCGGGACCTCGACGTTCAGTGGAGGCACGGTGACCGGGGCGGTGAATGTTACGAACGGGACATTGACCGTCGATGGTGGCGTCGTTCAGGGCACGACAGGTGTCGATGGCGGTCAGCTCACTCTGAACAGCGGCACGCTCACCGGCGACGTTACGGTCACCTCCGGGACGCTTACGGCCAATAGCGGCGGGGCGATCTCGGGGAACCTGACATCCGACGGCGGCACCACCAATCTGGACACCACCGTTGGTGGCGACGTGAACAACAATGGCGGTTCACTGAGCCTAACCGCCAATGGCGACATTCAGGGCACGCTGAACAATGCGGCGTCGTTCACGTTCTCGGCTGGTTCGATCAACAATGTGAACAACAGTTCGTCGTTCACGGTCTCTGGCACGCAATCCATCGGAGGCATCTTCACCAATGGTTCCGGTGGCACGCTCGATCTTGATGCGGGCGCAAGCTTTACCGTGACGGGTGCGTTGAGCAACGAGGCGGGCGGCGTGATCAACGTCGACAGCGGCGAGGCTTTGACAGCATCGTCCGGCATAACCAACACTGGCGCCGGATCGCAGCTCAACGTCGGCGGAACAGTTACCGGGGATGTGTCGAACGTGTCGGGCGGCCAGATCATTCTGTCCGGGACAGGTTTGTTGAACGGTACGGTCACCAACACCGCTGACTTTGACATTACCGGCGGCACCGTGACCAACATCGACAACAACAGCGGCGGTGATTTCGACATCAGTGGCACGGGCACTGTGACGGGGACGTTCACCAACGCGGGTGAGGTCGATCTGGCCACGGGGTCAAACCTCGACATGTCCGGTGGAACGTTCGTGAACGAAAGCGGCGGCACGCTAACCGCTTTGGGCACAAGCACAATCACCGGCGGTTTGAACCTGAACTCAGGCAGCACGCTTTCGCTGGATGAAACGGCGGGCACCTATACGCCCACGACTTTGACGGTGACAGGTGACGCAACGCTTGACGGTACGATCGAGATGGACCTTGGAGCATCTGGGACCAGCGCGGTCAGTGACCTGATTGTCGTCAACGGATCTGCGTCGGGTACGGTCGGCTTTGATTTCAACATCGCAAGCGACCTGGACGATGAAACCGGTACGACGGATCTGATCACTGTGGGTGGTGGCAGCACGCTGTCGCTTGGCACTGTGACGGCAACGCAGGGCACGGACAGCGTAACGGCGACGGGCAATACCTTTACCGTGGGGTCGTTGCAGTACACGCTCGATACATCCGCAACGGGTGTCACTATGACCGTTGGCCTTGACGGCAGCATCGGTAACTTTGCCGCTGGTGTCGGCCTGACCCAGTCGGTGGTTGGCTCGATCGTCAACCGTCCGACCAGCCCCTATGTCACCGACTATGTCGGGTATTCAGGCGAAAGCCGGGCGCGTCGCTTGAAACAGCAGGCTTCAAGCGCAGAGCCGTGCGGTGCAGGGGCATGGGCACGTGCGAGCTTTGGTCAGGCAGATTCAACCGGGTCGTTCGATATCAACGCGACCGGCTCCACCTCCACCGATCTGAGCCTGAACTACCAAAGCATCCAGGCCGGCGGCGACTTTGCGTGCTTTGATGATCGGTACAACGGCTTCGACATGTCGTTTGGTGCCATCGCGGGTTACAGCACCGGCAGCACGGACAGTACGTCCTTTGTGGCCGGGACCAACATCGCAGACACCGCGATCTCGACCGATTTCTCGCAAGCCTACGCGGGGATCTATGCGACGGCGTCGCGCGGATCGTTCTTTGCCGATCTGCAGTTGCGGTTCGAGAACCTCGATTACGAAACTGACGTGAACAACATCTTTGCCGCGAACGGGACATTGGACGATGTGTCTGATTTCTCGACCAAGGGCACGACGTTGTCGGGTGCTGTCGGCTATTCGTGGCAGATCCCGTCGGTCGAAGGGTTGGCCTTTGTCGGTACTGCGGGCTTCTCGTATTCCAGCTTTGACTCGGATGCGATCACGATCTCCGGGACCGACTCGCTCAGCAACACCTTCACCGATACGCTGCAACTGGACGACTCGTCTGTGGAACTGGGCTTTGTCTCGGGTACGCTGTCGCGGTCGCGGATCCTGCCGAACGAGATCAGCGCGATCAACTACTTCGGCACGTTGACCTATTACAACGACTTTGCCGATGCGCCTACGGCGACGCTGCAGCGTCAGGGGTCGACGGTTGTCGATACGATCGAGCTGTCGAACCTCGGGTCCTATGGCGAGGTCAGCGTGGGCGTGAACTATATCCAGCTTCTGGATGCAGGTCGTGACGGGGCACCGCGGCAGTTCTCGGCAGCGGCACGCGTGGATTACCGCTCGGGTTCGAACGTGGACAGCTACGGTGTGACCGGCCAGGTGCGCTGGCAGTGGTGATCTGCTGAAATCAAAATGCAAAAAGGGGGCCGGTTGGCCCCCTTTTTATTTTGTCCCGCCGCGGTAAGCGCGGTTCAATTTCGTCATCCCGCCCAGCCAGCGATCGTAGTTTTCGGTTTTGTTGCGCATGTAGCCCAAAACCTGGCTATGCGGCAGGATAAGAAAGATCTCGTCTCGGATTGCGTCGATGCAGTCGGCGGCGGCCTGAGCCGCGGGGATGATCCCGTCAAGCCCCGCCGAGCCCGCGCCACCCGCCGTCATCGCGGATTCGACGGCTTGCGGGCACAGGACCGACACCTTGATCCCGTCATCTTTGTGGGTGAACGCCAGCCATTCGGACAAGGCGACAGAGGCGTGTTTCGACACGGCATAGGGCGCAGCGTCGACCTGGTTCAGCACACCCGCAGCAGAAGCTGTATTCAGCAGGTAACCACCACCGCGTGACATCATGCGGGGCACGACGTGACGGGCGGCGATGACCTGGCTCATGACGTTAATGTTCCAAACGCGGTGCCAATCGGCATCAGGCCGCTCGGGCCCGCCGTCCATGAAAATGCCCGCGTTCGAGACAAAAAGGTCGATGGGGCCGAGATCGTTTTCGACGTCATTGATCAGTTTCGACATGGCGGCGTCATCGCTGACATCTACCGTGTAGGCGCGCCCACCCACGTCTTGGGCGGTTGCTGTGGCTCCGATGGTATCGATGTCGACACAGGCGATAGCTGCCGCACCCTCGGCGGCAATCGCGTGACACAGTGCTTTGCCTATTCCGCTAGCCGCGCCTGTGACGGCGGCCACTTTGCCTTGCAATTCCATTGTCTGTCCTCCTGCGCCTTGGGCCAAGATGCCCGGGTCGCGCGCAGGTGGCAACGTCAGCCGATGGGGCCGCGCTGACCGCCAGTTTGGGCACGATCCAGCAAGAGGTGATCCAGGATCACGCAGGCCATCATCGCCTCGCCCACCGGCACTGCCCGAATGCCAACGCAGGGGTCATGCCGCCCCTTGGTGATGATTTCGGTAGGTTCGCCCGACTTGGTGATCGTTTGGCGGGTTTGCAGGATCGACGACGTGGGTTTCACGGCAAACCGCACAACGATGTCCTGACCCGTGGAAATACCGCCCAGAATGCCGCCTGCGTGGTTCGACGAATACTCCGGCCCGTCTGGCCCCATGAATATCTCGTCCGCGTTCAACTCACCTGTTAGCATCGCTGCTGACATGCCTTCGCCGATCTCGACGCCTTTGACGGCGTTGATGCTCATCATTGCAGCCGCGAGGTCGGTGTCGAGCTTGCCGTAGATCGGCGCCCCAAGACCTGCGGGCACGCCGCGCGCCACCACTTCGATCACCGCGCCCACCGAGCTGCCCGATTTGCGCAATCCGTCGAGGTAGTCGGCCCAGTCGTCAGCAGCTTGTGCATCCGGTGTCCAGAACGGGTTCTGATCGATCTGATCCCAGTCAAAGCGGTCGCGATCAATCTCGTGCGCGCCCATGCGGGTCATGTACCCTTTGATCTCGATCCCCGGAACCAGATGCGCGAGCGCCGCGCGCGCCACACCGCTCGCTGCGACCCGCGCGGCTGTTTCCCGCGCCGAAGACCGCCCGCCACCGCGATAGTCGCGGATCCCGTATTTCTGCCAATATGTGATATCAGCATGGCCGGGGCGGAATTTCTCGACGATGTCGCCATAGTCCTTGGACCGCTGGTCGGTGTTTTCGATCATTAACTGTATCGGGGTGCCCGTGGTTTGCCCCTCGAACACGCCGGACAGGATGCGCACCGCATCGGGTTCGCGCCGCTGCGTCGTGTACTTGTTCTGCCCCGGTTTACGCTTGTCCAGCCAGTGCTGCAGCATCGCCTCGTCCACGGTGACACCCGGCGGGCAGCCGTCCACCGTCGCACCCAAGGCGGGCCCGTGGCTTTCGCCCCATGTGGTCACGCGAAAAAGGTGGCCGAAGGTGTTGAACGACATGGAAAGGCTCCGCAAATTCCCTGCCTGCCGGGATACGCAAGCGCGTGCCGATTGCCAAGCCTTGCCGACCATCCGCTGTCGGCCTATACCCAGAGTTACCTCGGGGTGCTGGCGACAGCTGAGATGCCATGTGGCGAACCCGTTGAACCTGAACCGGTTAACACCGGCGGAGGGAAGGTTTGGTTCACCCACACCCATATCCCGCCGCCTTCATGTCTTTTGGAGGACGCGATGAAATACATAACTGCTGCCGCGGCCAGTTTGGTTGCAACGACAGCGCTGGCTGACACACCCGTTTTGACGGTCTACGCTGGCGATTACTTTACCTCGGAATGGGGTCCCGGCCCTATTATCGAGGCGGAGTTCGAGAAGTTCTGCGCTTGCGATCTGGAATGGTCGACTGGCGATCTTCTGCCACGGCTTCTGCTGGAAGGCGAGCGGACCAAGGCCGACGTGGTGATCGGTCTGACGTCGGATGTGACGGCCAAGGCGCGCGAAACCGGCCTGTTTGCGCCGCACGGTCAGGACAATGGCGCGCTGACGCTGCCCATTGACTGGAGCGATGACACGTTCCTGCCGTTCAACTACGGCCACACGGCGTTCATCTACAACACCGAGACGACCATCGCCGCGCCCGACAGCTTTGATGCACTGCTCGAGATGCCTGACGACGTGAAAATCGTCATTCAGGATCCGCGCACATCGATTTCCGGGCTTGCCTTGGTTCTTTGGGTGCAATCCGTCTACGGCGATGAGGCCGAGGCGGCGTGGGCCAAGCTTGCGCCAAAGATCCTAACGGTGACCAAGGATTGGTCCGCCTCTTACGGGCTCTTCACCGACGGTGAGGCTGACATGGTGCTAAGCTACACAACCTCGCCCGCCTACCACATGTTTGCCGAAGAGGATTTCACCAAGAAGGCGGCGATCTTCCCCGAAGGTCACTACTTCATGGTCGAAACCGTGGGCAAGATTGCAGGCACCGATCAGCCTGAACTGGCGGATCAGTTCATGGCCTACATCCTGACCCGCGAGTTTCAGGAGATGATCCCGACGGCGAACTGGTCGCTGCCCGCGGCTTTGCCGCAGTCCGACTGGCCCGAAGGGTGGTCCGAGTTGCCCTTGCCGGAAAATGTGCTGTTCTATTCTGAGGCTGAAGCAGAGGCACTGCGTCCAGAGGCAATCGAGACATGGCGCCGGGCGCTCAGCCAGTAAGCGCACGACCGGGCATCGCGGCGGCGACATGTGTTGCCGCCGTGGTGCTGGTTGCCATGGCCGCCGTCATTTGGCGCGCCGAAGCGGTGACTGGTTTCGGTGCTGCCGAATGGCAAGCAGTGAAATTCACTCTGGCCCAAGCGCTGGTTTCGGCGGTGCTGTCTGTGGCCCTTGCTATCCCCGTGGCCCGCGCGCTGGCGCGGCGCAGAGTTCCGGGTCGGGCGATATTGGTGACGCTCCTTGGTGCGCCGTTCATCCTGCCTGTGATTGTGGCCGTCATGGGCTTGCTCAGCATCTTTGGCCGCAACGGTTGGCTGAACGGGCTGTTGGAAACGGTCGGTTTGCCCACTGTATCGATCTACGGCGCGCATGGTGTTGTTTTGGCGCACGTCTTTTTCAACATGCCGCTGGCGACCCGCCTGATCCTGCAAGCCTGGCAGGCGATCCCGGCGGAGCAGTTCCGGCTGGTAGGTCAGTTGGGCCTTGGGTCCTGGGCTGTATTCCGCAGCCTCGAATGGCCGCTTTTGCGGCAGGTGGTGCCGGGCGCCTTCGCTTTGATCTTTGTGATTTGCCTGACCAGCTTTGCGGTCGCATTGACGCTGGGTGGTGGCCCACGGGCGACGACAATCGAACTGGCGATTTATCAGGCGTTCCGGTTTGACTTCGATCTGGGGCGCGCAGCGCTGCTGAGCGTGTTGCAGATCGTGGTGGCAGGGGGCGCGGCGCTGTTGGCGTTCTGGATCCTGCCTCCGCTGGCGGTACAGCGCGGCATGGACTGCCCGGCACAGCGCTGGGATGGGCGCAACGCGCGCACGCGCGCGGTCGACACGTTCTGGATCGCATTCGGCGCGGCGTTCCTGCTGCTGCCATTGCTCTCTGTCCTGTTGTCCGGCGTCGGCGCCGTGGCGCAATTGCCCCCAAGCACATGGCGCGCTGCTGGCGTGTCGCTCGGGGTCGCCGGATTGAGCACCGCGTTGCTCGTCGCGCTCGCGCTGCCGCTGGCCGGGTGGCTGGCGATGGGACGCAGCGGCGCGCTCGAAGGGGTCAGCCTTTTGGGTCTTGTCGCGTCACCGCTGATGATTGGCACCGGCTGGTTCCTGCTGATCAATCCGGTCATGGACCCGCGCCTGCTTGCGCTGCCGGTCACGGCGCTGGTCAACGCGTTGATGGCGCTGCCCTTTGCGGTGCGCATTCTTGTCCCGCCGCTGCGGCAAAGCCTGACCGACCATGGACGGCTGAGCGTCGGGCTGGGCCTGCGCGGTTTTGCTACGTGGCGCATCGTCCTGTTGCCGCGCGTGCGGCCCGCACTGGGGTTTGCGGCGGGCTTGGGCGCTGCGTTGTCCGTCGGTGATCTGGGCGTCGTCACGCTGTTCGCCGATCCCGACCTCGCTACGCTGCCCTTGCAGATGTACCGCATGATGGGCCGTTATCAGACCGAGGCGGCAGCCGGCGCTGCAGTTCTGCTGTTGGGCATGGCACTGCTGCTGTTCTGGCTGTGTGATCAATGGGGGCGCTATGCTGAGCGTTAGGGACCTGCGCGTGAAGCTCGACAGCTTTGAGATGCGCGCCAGCTTTGACGTGCCGCATGGACGCAAGGTTGCGGTGACCGGACCGTCCGGTGCGGGCAAGTCGACCCTGCTGGCTGCCCTCGGTGGATATGTGCCGTTACTGGGCGGGCAGATTTCGGTGAACGGCGCAGATGTCAGCAATGCCCCGCCCGATCAGCGCGGCCTTGCCATGCTGTTTCAGGACGGCAACCTGTTTCCCCATCTCACCGTGGCGCAGAATGTCGGTCTCGGCCTGCGTCCCAGCCTTTCGCTGCGCTCTGACGAACAGGCGCGCGTTGCAGACAGCCTGTCGCGCGTCGGTCTTGACGGCCTTGGCGCGCGCAAACCCGCCGCCCTGTCCGGTGGCCAGCAAAGCCGCGCGGCCTTGGCGCGGGTGCTGTTGCAGGCCGCACCGGTCCTGCTGCTCGACGAACCTTTTGCCGCCTTGGGTCCGGCCTTGCGTGTGGAAATGCTCGCACTGACTGCCGAGGTGATTGCCCAGACCGGCGCGACCCTGATGATGGTCACCCACGCCCCGCAAGAGGTCGCGCAGCACGTGGATGACCTGATCTACGTGGAAAACGGCGACGTGCAGCCGCCGATGCCGGTGGACCAGATGCTGTCGGACCCACCGGCGGGCCTGCGCGCGTATCTAGGCGACGCGGGACAGGGTTGAGCGCGCACCAACAATGGCCAATGCGGCCTCAGCGGCTTCGCGCCCCTTAGTGACAAAGTGGTCACGATAGATCGCGTTGTGATGCGCGGTGTCCTGAAACTGGTGCGGTGTCAGCGACACCGACAGCACAGGCACCCCGGTATCAAGTCCCACGCGCATCAGACCGTCGACCACGGTGCGGGCGACAAAGTCATGGCGGTAAATCCCACCATCGACGACCAGAGCCGCACAGGCGACCGCATCATACTGCCCAGACTGCGCCAGGGTTTGCGCCATCAGCGGCAACTCGAACGCGCCGGGCACGTCAAACACGTCGACCTGATCGCGCGGGATCAACTCGGTAAATCCATCCAGCGCGCGGTCGACGATGTCGGCATGCCAGCGGGCCTTGATGAATGCGAAACGGGTGTGTGTCATATCGTTTTGCTCCTTTAGGTTCAGACACGTCACCCAAGGCGATTGCGCACGCGCCCACGCACCCCGCACGGGCGGGCAGGCACAATGCGTTCTCTTTCATCCGGACTGTGACCGTCGGCTCAGGCCTCTCACCTGATCTGCTGGACCCCCAGCCGCAAGGGATGGGGCGCTCGTGGGCTCGCGGGGGATCCCGCATACCACCGGTGGGGAATTCCGCCCCGCCCTGAGAACGCCGCCACCTTGCCAAGCGTGGGCGTTCACGGCAAGAGCGATACAGTCAGCCAAAGAGTATATCCAATGCACCCGAACCCGGTCTTTCATACCGAAACCGCGCAGCGCAATCTGGACTACGCGCGCGACCGCGCCTTTGGTGTGCTGGCCGTTGCAACCGATGCAGGGCCGCTCTTGGCACATGTGCCGTTTCTTCTCAGCGACGACGGGACGATCGCGGAACTGCACCTTGTCCGGTCCAACCCGATCGCGCGCGCGCTGAAAACCCCGTTGCAGGCCAAGATCGCGGTCAGTGGTCCGGATGGCTACATCTCGCCCGATTGGTATGGCGTCGCGGATCAGGTGCCGACGTGGAACTACATTGCCGTGCATCTGACGGGCACATTGCACCTGCGCCCGCACGCGGAAATGCGCGACCTGCTGGACCGGCAATCGGCGCATTTCGAAAATCAACTGGTTCCGAAACCGCCCTGGAAAACGGACAAGATGACGCCCGAAGTGCTGAACCGCATGATGCGCCAGATCGTGCCCTGCCGGTTCGAGGTCGCCGAAGTTGATGGCACCTGGAAGCTCAACCAGAACAAGGATGACACCGTGCGCCTGTCCGCCTCCGATCATGTCGAGGCGTTCGGCATCGGCACCGACCTTGCCGTTCTGTCAACGCTGATGCGCGGCGCCGGGTCGGGGGACTGATCGTTCAATATAGGGGATTAGACGATGAAACTGTTTTACTCGGGCGCGTCACCATTTGTGCGCAAGGTTGTGGTCCTTCTGCACGAACTGGATCAGGTCGACGCGGTGGAATTGGTGCACACCACCACGACTGCGCTTGCCTCTGATCCTGACCTGATCGTTGCGAATCCCCTTGCCAAACTGCCCGCCTTGACACGGCCAGACGGTCCGACGCTATATGACAGCCGGGTGATTACAACGTATTTGAACGACCTTTTCGGCGGCGCGTTCTATCCGCAGGATCGCGCGCGGTGGGATGTACTGACGCTCGAGGCCACGGGCGACGGTATCATGGAATCAGCCGTGTCGATGACATACGAAGGACGCCTGCGCCCGCCCGAACAGCAGTCGCCCGAATGGGTCGACGCGCAGTGGCAAAAGGTCTCGCGTGCCCTGGATGCGTTGGAAAACAGGTGGTTGGCAAATCTGCAGGGCCCAGTGGACATGGGCCAGATATCCGTCGCCTGCGCGCTTGGATATCTCGATCTGCGTCATGATGCACGCAACTGGCGGGAAAGCCGGGGTGTTTTGGCACAATGGTACGAAAATTTTGCACAACGCGCGTCGATGCAGGCGACCCGACCGGCGGGCTGACCACGTTTATCTGATTGGCAACACTTCTTGGCCAGGGTGCGACGAGGTGCGACAGATTCCGCGCTAGACGCCGCAAGAGTGCAACGCTAGATAGCCTAACGCATCGGTCCGCCTTGGCGGATTCCGTGAAAATCATGCCCGTTGAACGGCTCGAACATCGGAGAA
>JBCBCR010000009.1:0-36707 GCA_038530495.1 Pseudomonadota bacterium
CAGCCGCTGGGTGTTCAGTTGATGCTCCTGGCGGCTGGAATTGCGCATGCGCCGGGATGGCCTGCCCTACCCGGATGCAACCAGCCTGTGCGCCACAGCGGCCAAGGCAGCGCCCCAAGGTGACACGGGCGAAATGGAGGCTTGGGCGACATGGATCGGCAAGACGCTGCAAGGCGCGCATGACACTGCTGTCAAACCTCTTGGCGACTGGGTCACTGCACATCTCGCCCTCGCCGAAAAACTCGCCGACGGTCCCGCGCCCACAGGCCCGTCCGAGCTTTGGCAGCAGGACGCTGGCGAAACGGCAAAGGGCGTTTTGGCTGACTTAGAGACTGAGTCAGCGCATGGCGGCGAGATGTCGGCTTATGACTACGCGGCACTCGTCGGCAGCGTTCTTGCCAGTGGCGAGGTGCGCAACGCAGACACTCCCTACCCCGGGATCATGATCTGGGGCACGCTCGAAGCGCGTGTCCAAGGCGCGCATCTGGTGATCCTCGCAGGCCTCAATGACGGCACGTGGCCAGAGGCGCCGCCGCCCGACCCGTGGCTGAACCGCAAGATGCGGGCCGAGGCGGGCCTTCTCTTGCCCGAACGGCGCATCGGTCTGTCGGCCCATGACTTTCAACAGGCCATTGCCGCGCCCGAGGTCTGGTTGACCCGCGCAATCCGGTCCGACGATGCGGAAACAGTGCCGTCACGCTGGATCAACCGGCTGCGCAACCTGGTCACCGGGCTCGACGGTGGCGTCGATAACTGGAAAACGATGCAAGCGCGCGGGGCAACGTGGTTGGCCCAGGCATGCGTTCTGGACGTTGCCCCGCCGGTCGCCCGCGCGCCACGCCCCGCCCCGCAACCGCCCATCGCCGCGCGTCCGCGCAAGCTGTCGGTGACCGAAATACAGACCCTAATAAGGGATCCTTTCGCGATTTACGCCAAGCACGTGTTGCGCCTGCGCGCAATACGGCCTCTGTCACCGACCCCCGATGCACTGCTGCGCGGAACGGTGCTGCATCACATCATGGAACGCTTTGTCCGTGATGTTGTCGCCGATCCCGGCGCCCGCACCGAAGCGGCTCTGATGCAGCACGCGCAAACGGTGCTGGCGGATGCGGTGCCCTGGCCTGCGGCCCGGACCCTTTGGCATGCGCGCATTGCCGGTGCCGCCGACTGGCTTGTGGCGACAGAGGCGCTGCGACTGACCCGCGGCACACCCACCGTGCTTGAGGATGACGCGACAGGTAGCCTTTTATTGCCAGCCATTGGCTTTGAAATTCACGGCCGCGCGGATCGGATCGACCTTGATACCGACGGCAACGCGATCCTGTACGACTACAAGAGCAGTCAACCGCCGACGCCCAAGGTGCAAAAGCACTTTGACAAACAATTGCTGATCGAAGCCGCGATGGTGGAAAACGGCGGGTTCCAAAGCCTTGGCCCACGGCCCGTCAGCTTTGCCCAGTTCATCGGTATGACCGGCCAAAAAACCGCCGACGTGCCTTTGGACAAGGAACCGCCAGCGCAGGTGTTCAAGCACCTCTTCAGCCTGCTTTCGGCCTATTTAGAGCCTGAAAAAGGGTACCTTTCGCGCCGCGCAATGAATGCCGAAGCCGACGAACGTGACTATGATCAGCTTGCACGCTTCGGCGAATGGGACGCGTCGGATGAAGCTGTTCCAGAGGTTCTGACATGACCCCTGTGAACGAGGCCACCCGCCGCCAGCACGATGCTGCCCGACCACACGTGTCAACGTGGCTGTCGGCCAATGCAGGGTCTGGCAAGACCCGCGTGCTGACTGACCGCGTTGCGCGGCTGCTGTTGGGCGGTGTGCAACCGCAACACATCCTGTGCCTGACCTATACCAAGGCTGCGGCGTCCGAGATGCAGAACCGCCTGTTCCAGCGTCTGGGCGAATGGGCGATGCTGGAGGACGGCGCTCTGCGCACGGCGTTGGCAGAGCTGGGCTATGGCGGTGACGATGACGACGCCGCGCTGCGCCATGCCCGAACGCTGTTTGCCCGTGCGATCGAAACGCCCGGTGGGCTGAAGATTCAAACGATCCATTCGTTTTGCGCATCGCTCTTGCGGCGCTTCCCGCTTGAGGCCGGAGTGAGCCCGCAGTTTACCGAGATCGAAGACCGCGCGACAGACCTGCTGCGCCGCAACCTTCTGGACCAGATGGCAGAGGGACCAGACGGCACGCTATTAGAGCAATTCGCGCGGGTCTATAGCGGTGATGACATCCTGAAAGTGACTGCGCAAATCGTCTCTAATACAGACGATTACTGCTTTGAAACGCTTGGGGACGCATGTCCCCTGTTCGGCCTCGCGCCACAGGCGACCCGCGACAGCATCGCAGCGGAAACCTTTGCGCCCGGCGACGCGGCCCTGATGCAAAATGTTATCGGCGCGCTGCGCACAGGGTCCAGCACGGATGCCAAAGCCGCCGATGCGCTGGCGCTGCTACACACACTCGATTTCGACGCCATTCCCCAACTGGCCAAAGTGTTTTTGTTCGGGGAAAAGACCAAAGCGCCGTTCCAGCCCAAGATCGACAGCTTTCCCACGAAACCCACGCGGGAAAAAATCCCGCATCTGATGCCAGACCTGAACGCGCTGATGCAGCGCGTCGCTGATGCGCGCGACAGTCACCTCGCCTTTCTGGCCGCGGAACAAGCACTGGCGCTACACCAGTTCGCCCGCCGGTTCGCGTTGCGCTACGCAACCGCCAAGCAGGACCGCGCGTGGCTCGACTTTGACGATCTGATCCAGCGGGCGCGGGCGTTGCTCAATGATCGCGGCGTTGCGGCGTGGGTGCTCTACCGGTTGGACGGCGGGATCGACCACATCCTTGTGGACGAGGCGCAGGACACCAGCCCGGCACAATGGGACGTGATCCGCAAGCTGGCCGAGGAGTTTTCGACCGGCGAGGGCGCGCGGAGCGATGTGGCGCGGACGTTGTTCGTGGTGGGGGACAAGAAGCAGTCGATTTACTCTTTCCAGGGCGCCGATCCGCGGGCTTTTGATGAAATGAGGGACGAATTTGTACAAAAGCTGAAAGCGGTCGGCGATGACTTGTACAAAACCACGCTCGACTTTTCGTTCCGGTCGTCGCCCGCGATCTTGCGACTGGTGGACATTGTGTTTGACGGCGACGGCACCGAAAGGTTCGCCAAGGACGGCAATCACATCGCGTTTCACACCGACATGCCGGGGCGGGTGGATCTGTGGCCGATCGAGCCGAAGCCAGAGGATGAACCGGACCTCGAATGGTACGACCCCGTCGATCGGCGCAGCGCGATGCATCACGACAAGGTGCTGGCCGACAAGATCGCGGGCGAGATCAAGCGGATGATCGACGACCGCGTGCCCTTGCCCGATGGCGACGGGGCGCGACCAGTGCAGCCGCGGGATTTCCTGATCCTCGTGCAGCGGCGGGGCGGGATCTTTGGCGATCTGATCCGCGCGTGCAAGGCGCATGACCTGCCGATTGCCGGGGCGGACCGGCTGAAGGTCGGGGCCGAACTGGCGGTGCGCGATCTGGGCGCGCTTCTGGCGTTCCTTGCCACGCCCGAAGACAGCCTGTCGCTTGCGACGGCGCTGCGGTCGCCTCTGTTCGGGTGGAGCGAGCAGGATCTGTTCACCCTCGCGCATCACCGCACCACGGACCATCTGTGGCAGGCGTTGCGCGTGTCAGAAGATCACCCGAGAACAGTCTCTATATTGCAGGATATGCGGTCACAGATCGATTTTCTGCGGCCCTATGACCTGATCGAACGGATGCTGATCCAGCATGACGGGCGCAAGAACCTGCTGGCCCGGCTGGGGACCGAGGCGGAGGACGGGATCGACGCATTGCTGTCACAGGCACTGGCCTATGAGCGCAGCGCCATTCCGTCGCTGACCGGGTTCCTGACGTGGCTGGAAACCGATGATCTTGAGATCAAGCGGCAGATCGACAGCGCCAGCAACCAGATACGCGTGATGACGGTGCACGGGTCCAAGGGACTGGAAGCGCCGATTGTCATCCTGCCGGAATGCGGGCCGCGCAAGGTCGAGGTAAAGGACCAAATCGTGACCATCGACGGAACGCCGGTTTGGAAACCGGTAAAGGACTTGCAGCCGGATGTGATCCGCGCGCGGGTGGCCGAGCTGGTCGAGGCCCAGCGCGAGGAATCGCTGCGGCTGCTTTACGTGGCGCTGACCCGGGCGGAAAAGTGGCTGATCCTCGGGGCCGCGGGCGAAAGCCGGAATAACGGTCCCAACTGGTGGGCGCTGGTCGAGGATGGGATGCAGCGCGGTGGCGCGGTGCGGCTGGACACACCTGCGGGCGAAGGGCTGCGACTAAGCCACGGGGAATGGCCCGCGCACATCACGACCGAGAGCGAGACGGGCAGGGCGGATGTCGTCACGCTCGACCCGTTATTCACGACCCCCGCACCGACCCGGGCCCCCGCGCCGAAACCGTTGAACCCGTCGCAGATGGAAGGTGCCAAGGCGCTGCCCGGCGAAGCGCGGGAAAACGCGACGGCCTATGGCACGTTTGTGCACCTGCTGTTGGAAACGCTGGCGGGGAAACCGGCGGATCGGGCACGGCAAGCGGCGATGCAGATGATCGGACAGGCGAAATTGCCCGAGGCCGAGGCGCTAGAGGCCGTCGAAGAAGCCCTGGCTGTTCTGGCCGACCCGGCGCTGGCGCATCTTTTCGCCCCCGACACGCTGGCCGAGGTGCCGATGACCGCAGCGTTGGACCGGCAGACCCTGTATGGCACCATTGATCGGCTGATCGTCACGCCCGACCGCATCACAATCGTGGATTTCAAATCGAACCGCCTGATCCCGACGACGCCGAATCAAGTGCCCGAGGGCCTTTTGCGCCAGATGGGCGCCTATGCGCGCGGCATCGCGCAAATCTATCCGGGGCGCGTGATAGACACCGCGATCCTGTGGACGCACAGCCGAACGCTTATGTCACTACCACACGATATCGTGTTGGCCGCTGGCGACACGCGACCCATATCTTGACGCAGCAACACACCCTGCTTACGTTTCGACCTTAGCGCGATAATCCGCATCAGGAGACACATGAAATGGCAACCCTCGCCGTGACTGACGACACCTTTGACAGCGAAGTCAAACAATCCGACATACCCGTTGTGGTAGATTTCTGGGCCGAATGGTGTGGCCCGTGCAGACAAATCGGCCCTGCGCTCGAAGAGCTGTCGGACGAGATGGACGGCAAGGTCAAGATCGTGAAGGTCAACGTCGACTCGAACCCGAACTCGCCCGCGGCGATGGGCGTGCGTGGAATCCCGGCGCTGTTTATCTTTAAGGACGGGCAGGTCGTGTCGAACATGGCCGGTGCCAAGCCGAAGGCAGCGCTGCAAAGCTGGATCGAAGAGTCGATCTAAACCAACGCTCTGCACCTATTCTACGGGCCAGCCGGCATGTGCCAGCTTGGCCCGTATTTTGTTTTTGGCATTGTCATGGCCCGCATTGATGGCCATGTGCTGCCACAGCCACCAGACATAGCGGGCGAAATCCGGGCGGTGGTCGGCGACGCGGTCGAACGCGTCGGGGCCAAGCGCGATATGGTGAAAATCGCTGCGCGCGAAATGCACGGCCGGTTTGCCAAAGAACATCGCATCGAATGCCACGCTCGAATTTTGCGTCACGACGAAACTGCACCGGGGCAGCAGCGCGTCCCGGTCGCCCATGCGCACGGTCAGGTGCGGGTCGGCCTGGTCCAGCGCGTCGAGCGCGCCCAGATCGGCGTCGGAATAGACCTCCTTGGGGTGCAGTGTGGCGACGATATCGCGGTCGGGGCAGGCAGCGCGGGTGCGGGCGATCATGTCGATCGGGCTGCACGACTGGAAGGATCGGTGATCGGTTAAGCGCCCTTGGAGTGGCACATAGATAAACCCGTCATCCCCGATCCGGTCCAGCAGCGTGCCCCCGATCCGTTTGCGCCAGTAGCCATAGAACCGTTGCGCCTCATCCCCGGGGCAAGTCGCCGGATCAAATGACGCCTGTGCCACGTCCCAATCCCACCGCTGGTCCGAGCGCTGAATTTGCCAGAACGGGTAGTGGTAGACCCGCCGGAACACCAGCGCACGATCACTGGGCGGCGGCGTCATGTGGCAGAGCGCGAAGCCGCCGCGCGCCTGCGCCTTGATCCGTTCGGCGTTCGTGTTGGGGTGGTAGGACAGCTGGAACCCGGCGTCCTCCAACACTTCGGCCACAAGGTTCAGAAAGTTGTGGCTGCGCGCTGCAGCGCTCTGGCGCAGCGTGTCTTCGAGGTAAAATCGCATCCGTTTCGGCTGTGCCATGGTGGCAGGCTAGGCGGCGGTGGCACGGGGGGCAAGCGGGCGCCCTTGTGGCGGGCTGGCGCAGGGGCCATATACGGGGCCACGTTCAGGTTCAGGAGGCCGCGATGGCGCATACGGAATTCCCCGGCTGGCACGGCACCACAATCATTGGTGTGCGCAAAGGTGGCGAAGTGGTTGTCGCGGGCGACGGGCAGGTGTCGCTGGGCCAGACTGTGATCAAAGGCACGGCGCGCAAGGTGCGCCGCCTCAGCCCCGGGGGGCACGAGGTTGTGGCAGGCTTTGCCGGGTCCACGGCGGATGCGTTCACGCTGCTGGAACGGTTGGAAGCCAAGCTGGAGGCGACACCGGGCCAGTTGGCGCGCGCGAGCGTGGAGCTGGCCAAGGACTGGCGCACCGACAAGTACCTGCAAAAGCTCGAGGCAATGCTGATCGTGACCGACGGCACGGACCTGTTCGTGATCACCGGCGCGGGCGACGTGCTGGAACCCGAACATGGCATCGCCGCCATCGGGTCGGGTGGCAACTTTGCCCTCGCAGCCGCGCGTGGCCTGATGGAAAGCGACCGGGACGCCGAAGCCGTCGCGCGCGACGCGATGGCGATTGCGGCGGACATCTGCGTTTACACCAACGGCAACCTGACGGTCGAAAGGATCAGCGGATGAGCTGGATCAGCGACGCGCTGGCGGTGTTTGACCGGGTGCTGGGCGCCGATGCGCACCAGAAGCGGCAGCGGATCAAGCTTCTGGGGTCGCTCCTGGACGACAAATCCAAAGGCGCCACAGGTATCCGAAGCCTCGACACCCTGACCCTGAAAACCGGGATGACGCCCGAAGAGTGCCGCGCGCTGCTGTCCGAAATGGGCTGCGAAGGTGTGACCATGGCAGATGGCCGCGAAGGCTGGAAAAGGACAGACACATGACCGACCTGACCCCCCGCGAGATTGTAAGCGAGCTGGACCGGTTCATCATCGGCCAGAACGGGGCCAAGCGGGCCGTGGCGGTAGCGTTGCGCAATCGGTGGCGGCGCAAGCAGTTGGGCGATGATCTGCGTGACGAGGTGTACCCCAAGAACATCCTGATGATCGGCCCCACCGGCGTGGGCAAGACCGAGATCAGCCGCCGGTTGGCAAAGTTGGCGCGGGCGCCGTTCCTCAAGGTCGAGGCGACGAAGTTTACCGAGGTCGGCTATGTCGGGCGGGACGTGGAGCAGATCGTGCGCGATCTGGTCGATGCCGCGATCATCGAGACCCGCGAACACATGCGCGAGGACGTGCGCGCTAATGCCCGCGCTGCGGCTGAAAACCGGGTGATCGAGGTCATCGCGGGCGAGGGCGCGCGCGACGGCACGCGCGAGATGTTTCGCAAGAAGCTGAAGGCGGGCGAGCTGGATGACACGATCATCGAACTTGAGGTCGCCGACACGTCGAACCCGTTCCCGATGATGGACATTCCCGGCCAACCCGGCGGCAACATGGGGATGATGAACCTCGGCGATCTCTTTGGCAAAGCCATGGGCGGGCGCCGCGTGCGCAAGAAGATGACCGTGGCTCAAAGCTATGACGTGCTGATCGGGGAAGAAGCGGACAAGCTGTTGGACGATGAAACCGTGACCAAGGCTGCGCTTGAGGCGGTGCAGGAAAACGGGATCGTGTTTCTGGACGAGATCGACAAGGTCTGTGCCCGGTCCGATGCGCGCGGCGGCGATGTCAGCCGCGAGGGCGTGCAGCGTGACCTGCTGCCCCTGATCGAAGGCACCACCGTCAGCACCAAACACGGGCCGGTGAAAACCGACCACATCCTGTTCATCGCCTCGGGTGCGTTCCACATCGCCAAGCCCAGCGATCTGTTGCCGGAACTGCAGGGTCGGTTGCCCATTCGCGTGGAACTGCGCGCGCTGACCGAAGAGGATTTCGTGCGCATCCTGACCGAAACCGACAACGCCCTGACCCGGCAATACACTGCCCTGATGGCGACCGAAGAGGTCACAGTGACCTTTGCCGAGGATGGCATTGCCGCCCTCGCCCGCATCGCGGCAGAGGTGAACGGCACGGTGGAAAACATCGGCGCGCGGCGGCTATATACCGTGCTGGAACGGGTGTTCGAGGAGTTGTCGTTTTCCGCGCCGGACCGCAGCGGTGAGGAGATCACCGTCGATGCCGCGTTTGTGAAACAGTATCTGGGCGAATTGGCCAGCTCTGCTGACCTCAGCCGCTACGTGCTTTGATCTGTCAACGATCTGCCGGATAAGGGGCGCATGACCGCGCCCCAAGGCTATCTTTCGTTTATCCGCGACAATGCACCGTTCCTTGCGACGGGCGCGTTGTTGTCGTTTCTGTCGAGCTTTGGGCAAACGTTTTTCATCTCGGTCTTTGGCGGCGAGATCCGGGCGCAATACGGGCTGAGCAATGGCGACTGGGGCCTGATCTACATGATCGGAACGGGGGCGTCGGCAGCGGTCATGGTGTTTGCCGGCGGGCTGGCCGACCGGTTCCGGGTGCGCAGTCTGGGGATCACGGTGATCCTGCTGCTTGGAATGTCGTGCCTGTTGATGGCGTTCAATGCGACCGCAGCGCTGTTGATCCCGATCGTGTTTTGCCTGCGGTTTTTCGGACAAGGGATGACGCATCATGTGGCCATGGTCGCAATGTCGCGGTGGTACGTCGCCACGCGCGGGCGCGCGCTGGCGATGGCGTCGATGGGGTTCATGCTGGGTGAGGCGTGCCTGCCGCTGATCATGGTCTGGGCCAAGTCGCTGATCGACTGGCAACGGATCTGGGTGATCTGCGCGCTGGTCTGCGTGCTGATGGCGCCGGTACTGTACAGGTTATTGCAGCTGGAGCGTACGCCGCAATCGGTGGCGCAGGATGACAGTGCGACAGGCATGGGCGGGCGGCACTGGACGCGCGCGGATGCGCTGCGCCATCCGCTTTTCTGGGCGATGGTGCCGGCGGTGATGTCGTTTTCCGGGTTCGGCACCGCGTTCTGGTTTCATCAGGTCCATTTCGCCGAAATCAAGGGCTGGTCGCATCTGGCGCTGGTGTCGGTGTTTCCGCTGGGCACGCTGAGCCTTGTCATCTCGACCATCGCTTTTGGCTGGTTGGTGGACCGGTTCGGCGCGGTGCGGCTGTTGCCGATCTACCTGCTGCCCTATGTCGCCGCCTTTGTCTTGCACTGGTACGCGCCCAGCCTGATGTGGACGGCACTGGCCGTGATCCTTATGGGATCGGCGGGCGGCGGGCAGGCGACGCTGCTGAACGCGTGCTGGGCCGAGTTCTATGGCACCCGCCATCTGGGCGCGATCAAGTCGGCGACGATGGCGGCAATGGTGCTGGGATCGGCGCTGGGGCCCGGGCTGACCGGCTGGCTGATTGATCAGGGCGTGGGGTACGAGGTGCAGATGCTGTATTTCGCCGCGTGCTTTGCCGGTGCGTCGTTGCTGCTGTTTTACCCCGTAGCGCTGTGGCGACGGTCAGCGGTTGCGGCGTAGATAGACGTAATACGCCCCGCCGCCGCCGTGGCGGCCATGCGCCGGTGTGACCTGCAGGACCGCCGTCGACAGCGGCGCCAGCGACAGCCATTGCGGCACCTGATGGCGCAGCACACCGTTGCGCACGGGGATCGGCCCGCCATCGTCGCGATCCTTGCCCTTGCCAGTGACCACCAGCACCAGCCGTTTGCCCTGCGCCTGCGCGGACAGGATAAACCGGATCAGCGCCGGGTGCGCACGATCAAGGGTCATGCCGTGCAGGTCAATCTTGCCCTCAGGTTTCAGCTTGCCCTGACGCAGGCGGTTGAACGCTTTTTTGTCCATCTGCACGGGCGTCTTGCGCACCTGATCTGTGATCGACGGCATCAGATCGATACGGGTGGCTTGCTCGGGCCGGGCTTGGCGCGGGGGCAGGGCGTCGAATTTGGTCGCCGCGCGCGATTTGGGCGCGGGGGTTTCGACGAAATCGGCGGGGTTCAGGCGCGGTTCGGGGTGCAGGCGTTCGGTGCGATCTGCCACCTTGCGCCACAACTCCTCCTCATCCGGCCGCACGTAACGGCGGCGGGTCATATCCCGCCCTCGGGCAGCAGGGCATACGCACGCTGGATCGGCATCAGCACCAGCATCCGCCCCGGATCCTTGAGCCGCCCAGCGGCGCGCCCCGCCTGATCCCCGGTGCCAAAGAACACGTCGGCCCGTTGCGCGCCCTTGATAGCGCTGCCGGTGTCCTGCGCGATCATCAGACGTCGCAACGGATCGCGGCCGTCCTTTTCCACCCAGACCGGCGCGCCCAAAGGCACAAAGGCGGGATCGACCGCGACCGACCGCATTTCGGTGATCGACCGGTTCATGGCGCCCAGCGGACCCTTGTCGCTGGGCACTTCGCTGACCTCGCGGAAAAAGACGTAAGACGGGTTGTGATACAGCAGCTCGCGGCCGTCGACAGGGTTCCGTTTCACCCAGTTCTTGATGACTTGCGCGCTGACCTGATGCGGCTGATACGTGCCCCGCCGGATCAGCTCGGCCCCGAGCGATCGGTAGGAATGGCCGTTGAACCCGCCATAGCCCACGCGGATCGTGCCGCCGCCGCGCAGCTTGATCCGGCCCGATCCCTGCACCTGCAGGAAAAACAGCTCGACCGGGTCATCGACCCACGCAATCTCAAGGCCCCGGCCCTGCATCGCATCCCCTTCGAGGATCTGGCGCCGGGTCAGCCACGGGCGATTGACCTTGGCCTCGGGCGGCATCTTGTAGACGGGATAGCGGTAGCGCGACGACGGGCGCAGCGCACCGTCCAGTTCGGGTTCAAAATAGCCGGTGAACAGCGCGTCTTGCCCGTCTTCGATCAGCACCGGGCGAAAGAACAGTTCAAAGAACGCGCGCGGTTCTTCGATATCCTTGGCCAGCGCACATAGCGAGCGCCAGTCGGGGTCGTCCATGTCGCGGCAGGTGTTGTTGAACGTGGCCAACGCCGCCGCGTGATCGTCCGCGGCCCAACCGTCGAGGTCCGAGAAATCCTTGACCGTGTAGCGCGGTTCGGCTGTGGCCCCGTCCGTCATGGCAAAGGCCGCGACAAGACCGGACAGGCACAGCGCAAAGGCGCGGCTCAGGCGTCTGTGGAAACGAGGATCCAATTGGGCTCGTCCGCACCCAGAACCCGCGAAAAAGCCCAGGTGTCTTTCTGCCGTTTCACATCTGTCAGGCTGCCTTCGATGATGTCGCCGCCCTCGTCGCGCACCGCAGATGTCAGTTCGGCCACAAAGCGAATGGTGATCTCGGCTTCGTTGGTATCGGGATCGAGCGTGGCCTTGGCCAGCTTCATTTCGCGCACGCCGATGAACTCGGCCTCGATGGTCAGGCCCTGATCTTCGCGGGCTGCAACACCGTCAACAAAGCTTTCATAGATGTCTTCGGCCAGGAACGGCTGGATTTCGGCCAACTCGCCGTTCTCATACCCCATCACGATCATCTCGTAGGCGCCGCGCGCGCCGCCAAGGAAATCGGACACGTTGAAGGACGGTTCGATCCGCTTCATCTCGGTCAGCGCTTTGGCGTCGTCGCTGTCTTCGTCCACGTGGTCGGTGATGTCGAGATCGGGGCCGCCTTCGATCACTTCGAGATCAGGGCGCGGCGCGCGGTTTGCGGGTTGCTGCGGTGCCGGCGGACGCTCGAACCCTTCGCGCGTCCCAAGCACGTTTTTCAGACGCAGGATCAGAAACACGGCGATCCCGGCAAGGACCAAAAGCTGGATCAGCGGAGAGTTCATCAAAACCTCAAAATTACGATGCGGCACGGGGCCGATTGTGGCGATTGCCTGTCAGGGTCCTTATGTAGGGGCAAGGGTGGGCCGAGTCCACTGTGGCCCCCGCCCGTCGTGATTGAAAGGATGTCGCAGATGTGGCTGCTTGTTGCGTTTATCGCAGTACCGTTGATCGAGATCGCGCTGTTCATTCAGGTGGGCGGCGCCATCGGGCTGTGGTCCACGTTGCTGATTGTGGTGGTGACCGCGTTTATCGGCACATATCTGGTGCGCCAGCAGGGGATACAGGCGCTGCGGCAGGTGCAGGACAGCTTTAACCAAATGCAAAACCCGTCAGAAGCGCTGGCACACGGGGCGATGATCCTGTTTTCCGGCGCTTTGTTGCTGACGCCGGGGTTTTTCACCGATGCGGTGGGCTTTGCACTGCTGATCCCGGCGGTGCGGTTAGCGCTGTTTCAATGGGCGCGCGCGCGGGTCAAGGTGTCGGGGTTTACCGTGCATGGCGCGGGTCAGGCCCATCCGCGCGGCCATCCCGACATCATTGACGGTGAATTTTCAGAAGTTCAGCCCCCAAAAGGCGAGGTTCGCGGCCCATCCGGCTGGACCAAGGATTGAGACACCCCGGCCAAGCTGTTACCAGAGCGCAAATTGAACCCCGCAGTGGAGTAAAGTCATATGGCCGAAGAGCAAGCCGAAGCGCCGAAACAACCGCAAATGCGCGTTCTGGGACAGTTCGTCCGGGACATGTCGTTTGAAAACATCATGGCGCAAAAAGGCGCCTCGCCCGATGTAAAGCCCGACATCGCGATCCAGGTGAACCTGGATGCGAAAAAGCGGCAGGCGGACAACCAGTTCGAAAGCGCGATCAAACTGAACATCACGTCCAAGGACAAGGACAGCGACAACGTCCTGTTCGTTCTCGAGATCGATTATGTCGGCATCTTCTTTATCGACGGCGTGCCCGAGGAACAGCTGCACCCGTTCCTGATGATCGAATGTCCGCGCATGATCTTTCCGTTCTTGCGCCGTGTGGTCAGCGACATCACCCGCGACGGTGGTTTTCCGCCGCTCAACCTCGAGACCATCGATTTCGTTGCGATGTACCGGGCCGAGATCGAGCGCCGCCAGCAAGAAGGCCAGAAGCTCGACGCTTGATCACCGTGCATTGATGTTGAAACCCGGGCCGGACTACCGCGCCCGGGTTTTTAGTTCCAAAGGGTCTGATCGCCCAGCTTTTTGACAAATTCTGCATGCGCTGCCTGTTCGGCGTCCGTGATCCGCGGCGCCAGAGCGGTTGGGCGCGGCGGTGCGGTCCATGCGCCATCTGCGCCGTTGGCAGCGCCCCCGGCATCAAGCGCATTCAGCGCGAAATCCGGCTGACGCCCGCCAATGAGTTCCAGATAAACCTCGGCCAGGATCTCACTGTCGAGCAGCGCGCCGTGCAACGTGCGCGCGGAATTGTCGATGGCAAAGCGGCGGCACAGCGCGTCCAGCGACGCGGGCGAGCCGGGAAAGCGCTTGCGTGCAATTTCAAGCGTGTCGATCGCCTGATCCCAAGGAATTTGCGGCAAGCCCATCCATTTCAGCTCGGCGTTCAGGAACTTCATGTCGAACGCGGCATTGTGGATCACGAGCTTGGCGTCGCCGATAAAGTCGAGGAACTTCTGCCCCACCTGCGCAAACTTGGGTTTGCCGCGCAGGAAATCATCGCCCAGCCCGTGCACTTCGAACGCCTCTTGCGGCATGGCGCGTTCGGGGTCGATGTATTCGTGAAACGTGGCGCCGGTGGGAACGTGGCGCATCAGCTCAACAGCGCCAATCTCAACAATGCGGTCGCCGCTGTCGGGGTCAAATCCCGTGGTCTCGGTATCAAGGACAATCTCACGCATCTTGCATCCGTTTCCTGACGTCTTGCAGCACATCTTGCACCTGTGCGCGGGCATGCTCAACCGTGTCAGTGATTATGACATAGTCGGCGCGCGCACGTTTTTCGGCATCCGGCGTCTGACGCGATAAGATGGCCTGAAAATCAGCTTCTGTCATAGTGCCACGATCTAGAACGCGGGCGCGTTGGGTGTCGGTATCGGTGCTGACCACAACCACGGCATCGCAAAACGCATCGCCACCGGTTTCATACAGCAAAGGGATGTCGAGCAGGACCAGCCCGTCCTGTTGCGACAGAAATTGCGCGCGGTGTTTGGCCACAAGGGGATGCACGATCCCGTTGATCGTATCGAGAACGGCAGGATCCTTGGCAATCAGCGCGCGCAGGGCATCGCGGTCCACGTGGCCATCGTCGCGCACTGTCCCGGGAAAGGCTGCCTCAAGGGCTGCGGGCGCAGGGCCATCTGGCGCATAGAGTTCATGCACGGCGGCATCAGCGTCCCATACCGGCACACCCGCTTCGGCAAACATCGCCGCTGTGGTGGATTTGCCCATGCCGATGGACCCGGTCAGCCCCAGTTTGAACATCATCGCAGCGCGGCGGCGCGGGTGGCGCTGTCGACCTCGGGGCGTTGGCCGAACCAGCGTTCGAACGCGGGCACCGCCTGATGTAACAGCATGCCCAGCCCGTCGACGGTGATACATCCCGCATCGTCCGCCGCCGCCAGAAACCGTGTGCGCAGCGGGGCATAGACCAGATCGGTCACAACCGTCCCCTTGCGCAGCCCATCCAGCGGCACGCGCATTTCCTGTTTGCCGATCATGCCCAGTGACGTGGTGTTCACGACCAGCGTGCAGTCTTCGAGAATGTTGCCTGCCTGCACCCAATCCACGACCGTGATCCGCATGCCAAAATCGTCGGCCAGCTTTTCGGCGCGCACCCGTGTGCGGTTGGTCAGAAAGATCTCGCCGACCCCGGCATCGGCCAGCGATGCCACCACCGCCCGCGCAGCACCGCCTGCACCCAACACAGCCGCCGGGCCCGATTTCGGGTTCCAGTCGGGCGCGCCAGCCTTGAGGTTTTCAATGAACCCGTACCCGTCCGTGTTGTCGGCGTGGATCTTGCCGTCCTTGCGGAAAATAAGCGTATTCGCCGCCCCGATCAGCGTGGCGCGATCCGTGACCAGATCGGCAATTTCTAGCACCCGTTCCTTGTGCGGGATTGTCACGTTCACCCCGACAAATCCGGCCTTGGGCAGCGTGCGCAAGACCTGTTCTAGATCGTCCAGCATCACCTCCATCGGCACATAGTCGCCCGCCAACCCGTAGGTACGCAGCCAGTGCTTGTGAATTTGCGGTGACTTGCTGTGGCCAATCGGCGTGCCGATCACCCCGGCCAGCGGAATGCGCGTTGCCATGTCTTATCCTTCTATCGCGCCACGCAGCGTCAGAAACGCGAGCAGTTCCAAAAGTGGCATACCCAACACGTGAAAGTAATCCCCTTCGACGGCCTGAAACAGCCGCACGCCTTCGGCCTCCAACTGGTAGCCGCCCACCGAATGCTGAATGTCGTCCCAGGTTCGCGCGACATAGGCATCGCGGTACGTGTTCGAAAAGTCGCGCATCGTCAGCTTGGCTTCGCCGATGTGGCGCCAGATCGGCTCGCCCTCGTGATAAATCACGGCGGCGGAAAACATCGAATGCCGCTGACCGCGCAGGGTGGTCAGCTGCGCCTTGGCCTCGTCCATGTCGCGGGGTTTCGAGATGACCTGCCCCTTGTACGCCAACACCTGATCGCAGCCGATGACCATCGCGTCGTAGTGCTTTTGCGCCACCTTGCGCGCCTTGGCCTCGGCCAGTGCGTCGGCGATGTCGCGGGGCGGGGCGCCATCCTCTTGTAAGGCATCCTTAACCATTTGTTCATCAACGCGTGCGACGACTTGATCAAACGGCACCCCGGCGTTGCGCAGCAATGTCGCCCGTATCGTCGACCCCGAGGCGAGGATGATGGGGATGGTCATGTTGATAAGCCTGTGGTCAGCGAGGGAATGTCCTGTGTCCCGTTGTCTGCGATATCCCGCGGCACCGGGCAAGCCCTCGCTACATCCGCCAACATCCCCGATCTACCCGGTTTTCATCCCATCGGGGCAAGGATAACTGCACACCTGTGCAAAAACTTTCATATACATGTTTATCCACATAAAATACATATCCTCCCCACTTGTCATTTTTTGGTAAATAGCTGAATATATTACGAAAAATAAGAAAATATGCGTGTGTATACCCAAACTGGCAGGATGTATCCCCGGACGGGATAATCCCGTGTGAAAACCCGTAATCCCCAGAAATCGCACCCTCTACAAAATCATCATCCTTTTTCTTTCTTTTATTTTATGAATAGGGTGCCCGACACGGAACGGAGAGTGCGATGATCGACCTGCTGGCAAGCTGGTACCTTTGGATCAAGGCGCTGCATATCATGTCCGTGATCGCATGGATGGCAGCGCTGTTCTACCTGCCCCGTCTGTACGTCTATCACAGTGAAACGGTAGGGCTGTCCGGTGACACGCACGAGCTGTTCATGACGATGGAGCGTCGCCTGCTCAAGGCGATCATGACGCCCGCAATGATCGCCGCCTGGGTCTTTGGGCTCTTGATGGCTCTGATCCCCGGTGTGATCGATTGGGGGGCTGTGTGGCCCTATACCAAGCTGGTGGGCATCCTCGCCATGTCCGGCTTTCACGGGTGGCTGAGCAAGCAGCGCAAGTTGATCGCCGCAGGTGGTCCGATCCTGCCCGGGCGGCAGTACCGGATCATGAACGAAGTGCCCACGCTGCTGATGGTGGTCATCGTCATCTCGGTTGTGGTCAAAATCTGAAAGATTGACTCGCCGCCCCGCGCGGCCTAGACACGAGCCGCACCCCGTCCGGGGACCGCACCTGCATTTCCATTTGACCCAGGACCACCGCCGCAAGCGCGGTGTTTGCGTGTATTTATGACCCAAGACAGTCTCGCCCTCTCTGACCTCAAGGCGCAGAGCCCGAAAAACCTGCTCGCCATGGCCGAGGAGCTTGAGATCGAAAACGCCTCGACCATGCGGAAGGGCGAAATGATGTTCCAGATCCTGCGCGAACGCGCAGACGAAGGCTGGGATGTTTACGGCGACGGCGTGCTCGAAGTGCTGCAGGATGGCTTTGGTTTTCTCCGCTCGCCCGAGGCGAACTATTTGCCGGGCCCTGATGACATCTATGTCTCGCCCGAGATGATCCGCCAGTTTTCGCTACGCACCGGGGATTCGATCGAGGGCCGGATCAAGGCGCCGGATGACAACGAACGCTACTTTGCCCTGATCTCTGCGACAAAGATCAACTTTGAAGAGCCGGAGAAGGCCAAGCACAAGATCGCGTTCGACAACCTCACGCCTCTGTACCCCGACGAACGCCTGACCATGGAAACCGACGATCCCGCGACCAAGGATCGGTCTGCCCGGATCATCGACCTGGTGTCGCCGATCGGGAAGGGGCAGCGTTCGCTGATCGTGGCCCCGCCGCGGACGGGTAAAACGGTGCTGTTGCAGAACATTGCCTCGAGCATCGAAAAGAACCACCCGGAGTGCTACTTGATCGTCCTGCTGATCGACGAACGCCCCGAGGAAGTCACCGACATGCAACGGTCCGTGAAGGGTGAGGTGGTCTCCTCGACCTTTGATGAACCCGCGACGCGTCACGTGGCCGTGTCCGAAATGGTCATCGAAAAAGCCAAGCGTTTGGTCGAACACAAACGAGATGTCGTTATTCTTCTTGATTCAATCACAAGACTTGGTAGGGCATTTAACACTGTCGTCCCGTCTTCGGGTAAGGTCCTGACCGGCGGTGTGGACGCCAACGCCCTGCAGCGGCCCAAGCGTTTCTTTGGTGCGGCGCGGAATATCGAAGAGGGCGGATCGCTGACGATCATCGCCACTGCACTGATCGACACGGGTAGCCGGATGGACGAAGTGATCTTTGAAGAGTTCAAGGGCACCGGTAACTCCGAGATCGTGCTGGATCGCAAGATTGCGGACAAGCGTGTGTTCCCGGCCATCGACATCCTCAAATCCGGCACCCGGAAAGAGGACCTGCTGGTCGACAAGACCGACCTGGCCAAGACATTTGTCCTGCGCCGCATCCTGAACCCGATGGGGACAACGGACGCGATCGAGTTCCTGATTTCCAAGCTGAAACAGACCAAAACCAACAGCGAATTCTTCGATTCTATGAACACCTGATCCGGGGCGGGGGTCGTCATGGATACGATCTTTGCCCTTGCCACGGCGCAGGGCCGCGCCGGTGTTGCCGTGATCCGCGTGTCGGGGCCGCAGGCCTTTCGGGTGTGCGGTGGCTTGATGTCGTCGCTGCCCGACATTCGGCAAGCCGGTTTGCGCAAGATCACGGATGCCAACGGCGCCATTCTGGACGAAGCGCTGGTGCTGACCTTTGCCGGACCGCACAGCTTTACAGGCGAGGATGTGGTCGAGCTGCACGTGCACGGCAGCCCCGCCATCGTCGCAGCTGTCCTTCGTCGCCTCGGAGAAACCGACGCGCGCATGGCCGAACCGGGTGAATTTTCCCGTCGCGCGTTGGAAAACGATCGGATGGATCTCACTCAGGTCGAGGCGCTGGGCGACCTGATCTCTGCCGAAACCGAGGCGCAGCGCATCCAGGCGATGCGTGGCTACGAGGGACAACTGTCCCACCGGATCGCGCAGTGGCGTGCGGATTTGATCCGCGCCGCAGCACTGATCGAAGCGACAATCGACTTTGCCGACGAAGATGTTCCGGTGGATGTGACCCCCGAGGTCACAGCGTTGATTGCCGGGGTTGAGACCGACGCTGCGCAAGAGCTTTCCGGATTTGCCGCCGCGGAATGCGTGCGCAACGGGTTCGAAGTGGCGATCATCGGAGCGCCAAACGCCGGAAAATCAACACTTCTCAACGCCATGGCCCGCCGCGACGCCGCGATCACGTCCGAACGCGCCGGAACCACACGCGATGTGATCGAGGTTAGAATGGACCTGGACGGCTTGCCGGTCACTGTCCTCGACACAGCTGGATTGCGCGAGGCCGTGGATGACATCGAAGCCGAAGGTATTTCGCGCGCGATCCTTCGAGCGCAGAACTCTGATATTCGCGTTTTCTTGTTGGAAGAGAATGAAGACCTTGGCCTTGCGCCAGAGGCTGGCGACATAGTCTTGCGGCCAAAATCTGATTTGCGTGCAGACCAGTTAGGCGCGATTTCCGGCAAAACCGGCGCTGGCGTCGCGGAGTTGATGTCCGAGCTTGCGCATCGACTGTCGCGGCGTGCAGCCTCTGCTGGATTGGCTACGCAAGAGCGTCATCGCACTGCTATGTCTCAAACGCTTGAGTCCTTGCAAGTTGCCAAGAATCATCTGGAAAATGGCCCGGACTTTTACGATATAGCGGCGGAAGATCTGCGCGTGGCGACGCGCGCCTTGGCTGCGTTGATAGGGCAGGTAGACGTCGAAAACCTGCTGGATGAGATTTTCGCGAGCTTCTGCCTTGGGAAATGATGGAGTGTTTCACGTGAAACAATTCGACGTTTTGGTGATCGGAGGCGGTCACGCCGGGTGCGAAGCAGCGCACGCCGCCGCGCGCATGGGCGCGGAAACCGCTCTGGTCACGATGAAGACATCGGATATCGGGGTCATGTCCTGTAATCCGGCAATCGGCGGCTTGGGCAAAGGCCACCTTGTCCGAGAAATCGACGCTGTGGACGGTGTAATGGGACGCGCGGCGGATGCGTCCGGCATCCAGTTCCGCCTCTTGAACCGTCGGAAAGGGCCAGCCGTTCAAGGCCCACGTACTCAAATTGACCGCGCCGCATACCAAAAAGCCATGATGGCGGCGACAGAGGCGCAAAGCAATCTGACGGTCATTGCAGAGGAAGTCGTCGATTTTCTCATGGACGACGGCGCAGTCACGGGAATCGCATTGCGTGATGGTACGGAAATCAAGGCGCACAGAACCATCCTGACCACAGGGACGTTCTTGCGCGGTCTGATCCATATCGGAGATCGCAGCTACTCCGGTGGACGTATGGGGGACACTGCAGCCACACGGCTGGCCGAACGGATTGACAGTTTTGATTTGCCTCTGGGTCGGCTCAAGACCGGCACGCCCCCACGACTCGACGGCCGGACGATCAATTGGGACGGACTGGACCAGCAGGACGCGGACGAAGACCCCACATTGTTTTCATTCCTGTCCGACAAACCCGCATTGCGTCAAATTTCTTGCGGGATCACGCACACCAACGAAAAAACCCATGCGATTATCCGGGACAATCTGGAACGGTCCGCGATGTATGGTGGGCACATAGACGGCGTTGGCCCGCGCTATTGCCCGTCGATCGAGGATAAAATCGTACGCTTTGCCGACAAGGACTCGCACCAGATCTTCCTCGAGCCGGAAGGCTTGGACGATCACACGATCTATCCAAACGGTATATCAACCTCACTGCCGGAAGACATTCAAGAAGCCTATGTTCGGTCCATTGCTGGGCTGGAAAATGTCACGATCCTGCAGCCGGGCTATGCCATCGAATACGATTACGTCGATCCGCGCGCGCTGAACCTCGATTTATCCGTGCCGCAGGTCCCGGGGCTTTTCCTCGCCGGTCAAATCAATGGAACAACAGGTTACGAAGAGGCAGCTGCCCAAGGCATGGTCGCGGGTCTGAATGCTGCGCTGCAGGTACAGGGTAGGGAGCCTGCGATTTTCCGTCGGGATCAGAGTTATATCGGCGTCATGATCGACGATCTCACCACGCGCGGCGTCACTGAACCTTATCGCATGTTCACGTCCCGCGCCGAATTCCGCCTGTCATTGAGGGCCGATAATGCGGATCAGCGGCTCACAGGGTTTGGAACAACGCTGGGATGCGTCGGCACGAAGCGGCGCGAGGTGTTCGAGGCCAAGATGTCTGCGTTGCAATCGGGTCGGGCGCGATTGGAGGCCGGGGCTTTCACCCCGAAACAAGTGAGTGCCGCGGGTATTCGTGTGAACCAGGATGGCACGAAGAGGACGCTATTTCAGTTGCTTGCTTTTCCAGATGTCACTTTCGACGACCTCATTCCGTTGCAGCCTGACCTCGAAGACATGGATGCGGACATTCGAGAGCAACTGTCGCGCGATGCGCTTTATGCCAACTACATTGCGCGGCAGCAGCAGGATGTGGAACGGCTGCGCAAGGATGAGCGTCATGTTATTCCCGTGGATTTCGACTATGCAGCTGTGACGGGCCTGTCGAATGAACTGCGCAGCAAGCTGGATCAGACCCGTCCGAATGATCTGGCACAAGCCGGGCGGATCGATGGGATGACCCCGGCGGCGCTTGCGCTGATCCTCGGTCGCTTGCGGTACCTGGAGAAAAGACAGGCATGAACCCGCCTGACTGGTTCGAGCACGATGTTTCACGTGAAACACTGTCGGCACTCGCGCACTACAGTGATCTGATCCGGCAGTGGACGAAGAAGATCAACCTTGTCGCGCCATCCACGCTCCCCCACCTTGAGACACGTCACATCTGGGATTCGGCACAGATATACACACCGGCAAGCGGAAAATGGGTAGATATCGGCAGCGGCGGGGGACTTCCGGGGATCGTGATTGCCATAATGCGAAAGGGCGACGGGGTAGAGGGTGAAACAGTTCTGATCGAAAGCGACCAGAGGAAATGCGCGTTCTTGCGGACGTGCAAGCGTGAGCTGGACCTCGATATCAACATTATGGCGTCTCGCATCGAAGCGGCGGGTCCGCAGAACGCTGATATCCTGTCCGCACGCGCACTCGCCAACCTTTCCGACCTTCTTTCCCATGCCGAACGGCACATGAACCCAGAGGGACGCTGCATATTTCAAAAAGGAGCAGCCTGGCGCGAGGAAATTGACGCAGCACAAGCGAAATGGCGGTTCTCATATGACGCCTTTGCCAGTAAAACAAACCCAGAGGCAGCGACTTTGGTCATAAGGGACATCCAACGTGTCTGATCCCACGCGGGCGCATTCCGCCAAAATTATTTCTGTGGCCAATCAAAAGGGCGGCGTGGGCAAGACGACGACGACGATTAACCTTGCCGCTGGGCTGGCGGAAAAGGGGTACGAAGTTCTGGTTGTCGATCTTGATCCGCAGGGCAATGCGTCCACCGGGCTGGGCATCGAGATGGAAGCGCGGGCGCTGACCACCTATGATCTGCTGCTCGACGACGTTGATCTGGATGAAATCATCCTCGACACCGACATTCCCGGGCTAAACATTATCCCGGCAACGGTGGATCTGAGCTCTGCCGACATCGAACTGGTGTCGAATGAAAAGCGCAGCTTCTTGTTGCATGATGCGCTTCGGCAAACGGCGATGGATGATTACGGCTTTGATTTCATCCTGATTGATTGCCCGCCGTCGCTGAACCTGTTGACGGTCAACGCGATGATGGCGTCGCATTCGGTGCTTGTGCCGCTGCAAAGTGAGTTCTTTGCCCTCGAAGGGCTATCGCAACTGATGCTAACCATTCGCGAGGTGCGGCAGATCGGAAACCCTGATCTGCGGCTCGAAGGGGTTGTGCTGACCATGTTTGATGCGCGCAACAACCTGTCGCAGCAGGTGGAACAGGACGCCCGGGATAATCTGGGTGACGTGGTGTTTCAGACGCGCATCCCACGGAACGTGCGGCTGAGCGAGGCACCGTCTTTTGCGATGCCGGTGCTGCAATATGATGGCGCATCCAAAGGGGCGGCGGCGTACCGCGCTTTGGCAGAAGAATTGATTGATAACAACGCGTTATAGGGGGCAAGCATGGCAGGAGCGGATAAAAAGCGGGGTCTGGGGCGCGGATTGTCGGCGCTGATGGCCGATGTGCCAGAGCAGGGGCCGCAGGCTGCGCCGGGTCGCGCGGATCAGACGATTCCGATTGAAAAAATCCGCCCAAATCCCGACCAGCCGCGCAAGCGGTTCGAGGCCGAGCCGCTGGATGACCTTGTCGCGTCGATCAAGGAAAAGGGCGTGTTGCAGCCGCTGATCGTGCGCCCGGTCGGTGCCGAGTTCGAGATTGTCGCCGGCGAGCGGCGTTGGCGGGCGGCGCAGCAAGCCAAGCTGCATGAACTGCCGGTCATCGTGCGCGACTTTACCGATACCGAAGTGCTCGAAGTTGCGATCATCGAGAATATTCAGCGGGCCGATCTGAACCCGATCGAAGAGGCGGCGGGCTACAAGCAGTTGATGGACCGGTTTGGTCATACGCAGGAAAAGATGGCCGAAGCGCTGGGCAAGAGCCGGAGCCACATCGCAAACCTGTTGCGGCTGCTGCAATTGCCGAGCCTGGTGCAGAACTATGTGCTGGACGGACAGCTGAGTGCCGGGCATGCGCGGGCGTTGATCACGTCGGACGACCCCGAGGGGTTGGCGTGGCAGGTGGTGTCCAAGGGGCTGAGCGTGCGGGCGACTGAGGCACTGGTCAAGAAAGCCGCGGCGGGCGATGAGAATATCTTTAAGGCGCCGTCCAAGCCGAAGGCTGAAAAGGACGCGGACACGCGCGCGTTGGAAAATGATCTGTCGGCGGCGACGGGGGTGAAGGTGGTCCTGAATCACAAGGGTGACGGCGAGGCCGGCGAAATGGTGCTGCGCTATACATCGCTGGATGAGCTGGACGAGCTGTGCCGCAAGCTGAGCGCGCCCTAGGCCAGCAGTTCGCGCAGGATACCGTTCAGCAGCATAAACCCTTGATCTGAAACGACTAATCTGTCGTTGGCAACGGTGATCAGCCCCTGGTCTTGCAGGTCGTTCATTGCGTCTGCGCGCAGCGGTTCACCCGACAGCGCAGAATATCTTTTCAAATCAACGCCTTCGCGCAAACGCAGCCCCATCAGCAGCATTTCCGTGGCGCTGTCGTTCGTGCCCAATGGCTCACGCTTTTCGCGTCCGTCGCCTTGCAGCCACAGATGCGGTGCGCGGACCTGTTCGGTGGCAAAGCGTGCCTTGTTCAAGGTCAGCCGTCCATGCGCGCCGGGGCCGATGCCGCCATAATCGCCATAGCGCCAGTAGATCAGGTTGTGCCGGGATTCCGCACCGTCACGGGCATGGTTCGACACTTCGTAACGCGGAAGACCCGCGTCAGCGCAGAGATCCTGCGTGATCGTGTACATGTCGGCATAGGTGTCATCGTCGGGCAACCCGCGCAGCTTGCCCGCGTTGTAGCGGTCGCCGAAGGCGGTGCCTTGTTCGATGGTCAGCTGGTAGAGCGACAGGTGATCGAGATCGAGGGCGAGCGCGGTGGAAAGTTCCGATTCCCACTGTTTTAGTGACTGGTTTTGCCGCCCGTAGATCAGGTCGAAACTGACCCGATCAAAGGTGCGGCGCGCGATGTCAAAGGCGGCGAGGCCCTCGGCGGCGCTGTGCATCCGGCCCAGCGCCTGCAGGTCAGGATCATTCAACGCCTGGATCCCCATCGACACGCGATTGACCCCGGCGGTGCGAAAGGCGGCAAAGCGGCCCGCCTCAACCGAGGTGGGGTTAGCCTCAAGCGTGATTTCGGGGTCGTTGGCCATGGGCCAGCGGGCGGCGATGCGGTCGAGGATCGCGCCGACCACGTGTGGTTCCATCAGGCTGGGCGTGCCGCCGCCGAAAAACACGGATGACAGAACGCGGCCCGCGGTTTCGTCGGCAAGGCGGTCAACCTCATCGAGATACGCGGCGCACCACGCGTCATGGTCGATGACCCGCGCCACGTGGCTGTTGAAATCGCAATAGGGGCATTTGGCCGCGCAGAACGGCCAGTGGAGATAGAGGCCGAAGCCGCCAGTCTCCCAATCTTCAGCCAAAACAACCTGCGATCAGCTTTTTGAAACTGTCGGCGCGGTGCGAGATGGCGTTTTTCTCGTCGAACGACATTTCGGCAAAGGTGCGTGTTTCGCCGATGGGCTGGAACATCGGGTCATAGCCATGGCCGAGCTTGCCGCGGATGGGCCAGACGAGGGTGCCCTCTGCGGTGCCCTCGAACACCTCGTCATGGCCGTCGGGCCAGGCCAGCACCAGCGTCGAGCAGAACCGCGCGGTCCAGGGTTGCGGCGCGTCGCGTTCCAGCAGTTCGCGGTGCGTGCGGGTCATGGCCATCAGGAAATCGCGCCCGTCCGGCGTTTCGGCCCAGTCGGCGGTGTAGACACCGGGCGCGCCGTCTAGACCATCGACCATGATCCCGGAATCGTCCGCCAGCGCGGGTAGGCCGGTGGCGACGACGGCGGCGCGCGCCTTGATCCGGGCGTTGCCGATGAACGTGGTTTCCGTCTCTGCCGGTTCGGGCAGGTCCATTTCGGCGGCACCGATGACCGTCACGCCAAACGGGGCAAAGAGCTGTTCCATCTCTTCGAGCTTGCCCGCGTTGTGGGTGGCGACAAGGATGCGGTCGCCGGTGAAACGGCGCGTCATGCGCACGCGGCTTCTTGGGCTGTGACCAGTTCGCTTACACCCTTGTCGGCGAGGTCAAGCAGCGTGTTCATCTGATCGCGGGAGAAGGTCGCGCCCTCGGCGCTCATCTGCACTTCGATCAGCTGGCCATTGCCGAGCATGATGAAATTGCCGTCAACACCTGCTTCGCTGTCTTCGGGATAGTCGAGGTCGAGCACGGGTTGGCCCGCGTAGATGCCGCAACTGACCGCCGCAACCGGCGAGATCAGCGGATCGGTGATCACATCGCCCGCCTTCATCAGCGCGTTGACGGCCAGACGCAGCGCGACCCAGCCGCCGGTGATCGACGCACAGCGGGTGCCGCCGTCGGCCTGGATCACGTCGCAGTCAATGGTGATCTGGCGTTCGCCCAGTGCCACACGGTCCACACCGGCGCGCAAGCTGCGCCCGATCAGGCGCTGGATTTCGACTGTTCGCCCACCTTGCTTGCCTGCCGCTGCTTCGCGCCGCATCCGCGTGTTGGTCGCGCGGGGTAGCATGCCGTACTCGGCGGTGACCCAGCCGAGGCCCGAACCCTTGATAAACGGGGGAACACGGTCTTCGATGGTGGCGGTGCACAGCACGTGGGTGTCGCCCATCTTGATCAGAACAGACCCTTCGGCATGTTTGGTGAACCCGGTTTCGATGGAAACGGGACGCATTTCATTCAGCTCTCGGCCTGAGGGGCGCATGGGACTATCCTTTTTCGTGATCATTTGGACCTATCCCCGCCCGCGTCAAAGACGCAACCCCGATTGACCTTTGGCGAGGGCGATATTTTATTATTGCCATGACCGACACGCGCAAATTGCTGGACGATATGAACGATCGCTCGCGCGAGGTGTTCCGGCGCGTGGTCGAAGGGTACCTGGATACGGGCGACCCGGTGGGCAGCCGCACCCTGACCCGCGATTTCAGTGAAAAGGTCAGCGCCGCGACGATCCGCAATGTGATGCAGGATCTGGAGTTTTTGGGTCTGCTCGACAGTCCGCATATCAGTGCGGGCCGGGTGCCGACGCAACTGGGCCTGCGGATGTTTGTCGACGGGCTGATGGAAATCGGGATGCCCGATGACGAAGATCGGGAAAAGATCGAGGCGACGCTGGGCACCAATGAACGGGATGTTGGCGGGTTGCTGGATCGTGTTGGGTCTGCCCTGTCCGGTGTTACCCATGGCGCGTCACTGGTGCTAACGCCAAAGCAAGAGGCGCCGATCCGGCATCTGGAATTTGTGCCGATCAGCGGGGAACAGGCGCTGGTCGTGATCGTCTTTGCCGATGGGCAGGTGGAAAACCGGTTGTTTCAACCGCCACCGGGCCAGACACCATCGTCCATGCGGGAGGCCGCGAATTTCCTGAACGCGATCATCGAGGGCAAGACGCTGTCCGAGGTGAAATCCGTCGTGCAGGCCGAGATTGCTGCGCGCCGTCAGGAGCTGGATGCGTTGTCACGCGACATGGTCGAAAGTGGTATCGCCACATGGGACGGCGAAGGCGACACACCCGAACGGCTGATCGTGCGCGGGCGGTCCAATTTGCTGAGCGATTCGACCGAAGCCGAAGAGCTGGAGCGCATCCGCACCTTGTTTGATGACCTCGAACGCAAACGCGACATTGCCGAGTTCCTTGATCTGACCCAAGAGGGCGACGGTGTGCGCATTTTTATCGGCTCGGAGAACAAACTTTTCTCACTTTCGGGTTCCTCTTTGGTGGTTTCCCCATATATGAACGCGGATCGAAAGATCATCGGCGCGGTTGGGGTCATTGGACCCACGCGGCTCAATTATGGGCGCATCGTGCCGATCGTGGATTATACAGCGCAACTGGTCGGGCGCATGTTGTCGGACCGGGGTGAGAGGTAAGAAATGGCCGAGCCGAAAAGCGACGAATTCTTGGATGACATCGAAGCTGCCGAAGACGAGGTCTTTGCCGATGAAATGGCTGAGATCGACGACGAAGCGCTTGAGATCGATCAACTGCGGGCCGAGCGTGACGAGCTGAAGGACCGGTTCATGCGCGCGTTGGCGGATGCCGAGAATGCGCGCAAGCGGTCGGAAAAGGATCGGCGCGAAGCCGAGAACTATGGCGGATCCAAACTCGCCCGCGACATGCTGCCGGTTTACGACAACCTCAAGCGGGCGCTTGAGACTGCGACGGATGAACAGCGTGAGGTGTCTGGTGCCCTGCTCGAAGGGGTCGAGCTGACCATGCGCGAGCTGCTGAACGTTTTCAAAAAGCACGGGATCGAAGTGATCGCGCCCGAAGTGGGTGATGCATTTGATCCCCAGCACCACCAAGCCATGTTTGAGGCTCCGGTGCCGGGGACCAAATCAGGCGATATCATACAGGTCAGTGCAGAGGGATTTATGCTGCATGATCGCCTGTTGCGGCCGGCGCAGGTGGGGGTCAGTTCCACGCCGGCCAGCTGATCAATAATCAGCGAGACGGTTACAAAACTGGTCGTAGGTCAAAGGCATCTGATTGGTCTGACCAATCTGGTCGAAATAGCTTTTGCCGTAATTCTTCATCCCCTGCCCAACCGGGTGGCCCGTGGCGATCAGGTAGGCTGAGGTCAGCGCATATTTGAGCGCGATGGGGAAGACCCGGTGGTTGAGAATGCCGGAATGAAAGCGGTGGTTCAGGCCCAGTTCCATCAACACCCCCGCGCGATTGCGGTTGTAGATCGACATCAGCTTGGCCTCGACGAATTTCGGGTAGTGGTGGGTTTTCTTGAAATCCGTGAAGAAGTTGTTTGAGTTCTCGTAACTCACCGCTTCGTTCTGGCAGCGGTCGTAAAAGTCTTCCCAGGTTGCGACGCTCCAGTCGTTGCGTTCCACGGCGTCGCCCACTTCGTTGAAAAACGCGCCGCTGACATTCAGGGTCCAGTTTTCGGTGACTTTGGGTCTGCGTCCGCCGGTGAACAGATGCGCGTTCGGGTCGGCCAGTTCGATATTCGCGCTCATGCCCTGATAGTCGCGCATCAGGTAGCGAAAGAAAAACTGCTGCGGCGCCATGCGGCGCTGGGCATCCACGCACATGTTGAACCATTCGACCACTTGACGTGACTTCAGGTAATTGCGGTAGATGTGGTGCGCCTCGGTGGTGTCTGCCGCGGCTTCCTTGATGTTTTCGGGGACCTTCATCGGGTCGAAATCTAATGGCATTGGTCTGTTCCTCTGTGCTGACTGCACGAGGAAAAGGCGCGAGCGGGGGGTTTTATTCGGTAAGGAATTCCTTACCCGTCGGATTTGGCCGCGTCTTTGAGCGCATAGAGGGCGTCAAGTGCCGCGCGCGGGGTCAATTCGTCGGGGTGGATTTCGGCCAGCAGGTCCAGCGCGGCGGAGTGTGCAACCGGGGCCGGAGGTGGTGGCGGTGCTGCGGAAAACAGCGGCAAGTCGTCGATCAACGCCTTTTGCTGGCCACCTTCGCGTTCGCCCTGTTCCAGCGCGTCCAACACGACGCGCGCGCGGGCGATGACGGCGGGGGGCAGGCCCGCCAGTTGCGCGACTTGCACACCATAGCTGCGATCGGCGGCGCCATCGCGGACCTCGTGCAGGAACACGACCTCGCCCTGCCATTCCTTGACCGCGACAGTGGCGTTTTCCACGCCCGGCAGCTTGCCCGCCAGCGCGGTCATCTCGTGATAGTGCGTGGCAAACAGCGCGCGGGATGTGTTGACGTCGTGCAGATGTTCCAGCGTGGCCCATGCGATGGACAGGCCGTCATATGTCGCGGTGCCGCGGCCAATCTCGTCCAGGATCACCAGCGCGCGGTCGTCTGCCTGGTTCAGGATCGCGGCTGTTTCGACCATTTCGACCATGAAGGTTGACCGCCCGCGCGCCAAATCGTCGGATGCGCCGACGCGACTGAAGACCTGGCTGACCAGACCCAGATAGGCGGCGCGCGCGGGTACGTAGCTGCCCATTTGCGCGAGGATCGCGATCAGCGCGTTCTGGCGCAGAAAAGTCGATTTACCGGCCATGTTCGGGCCGGTCAGCAGCTTGATGGCGGCTGTGTCCTCGGCGCTTAGGTCACAGTCATTGGCGATGAACGGCGTGCCGGTCTGTTTCAGGGCCGCCTCGACCACCGGGTGGCGCCCGCCGTCGATCTTGAACGCGCGCGAGGTGTCGAGGGTGGGTTTGCACCAATCCTCGGTCACGGCGAGATGGGCCAGCGCGGTGCTGACATCCAGTTCAGCCAGCGCGCGGGTCGTTTGCGCGATCTCGGCGGCGGCGTTCAGGATCAGGGTGCGCAGGCTTTCGAACAGCCGTTTTTCGATCTCGAGCGCTTGGGACCCAGCGTTCAGGATTTTTGTTTCTAACTCGGACAATTCCACGGTGGTGAACCGCACCTGGTTCGCGGTAGTCTGGCGGTGGATGAACGTGTCGGACAGCGGTTCCGACATCATCTTGGTCGCGTGGGTC
Source organism: Pseudomonadota bacterium (assembly GCA_038530495.1). Lineage (GTDB taxonomy): Bacteria > Pseudomonadota > Alphaproteobacteria > Rhodobacterales > Rhodobacteraceae > Tateyamaria. Next base: position 29,872 of record JBCBCR010000009.1, read on the forward strand.
GAGGTCACTTCAATGAAGTAGCCCAGCACGTTGTTGTGCTTGACCTTCAGCGACGCGACCCCGGTTTGATCGGCATAGGATTGCTGCAGGCTGGCGATCACACCGCGCCCTTCGTCCCGCAGCGTGCGCGCCTCGTCCAGTTCGGGGTCACATCCCGGCGCGATGTACCCGCCGTCGCGGGCGAGCAGCGGGGGTTCGGCGACCAGCTGAAAGTCCAGCGTGTCGATCAGATCGTCGTGCCCGGCGAGATCGGTGACAGCGTTGTGGATGAGATCGGGCAGATCACCGGTGAGCGTTTCATGCAGCGCCTGCGCCTGTGTCAATCCTGCGCGTACCGCGACCAGATCGCGTGGCCCGCCCCGGTCCAGCGCGAGGCGCGACAGGGCGCGGTCCATATCCGGTACGGGTTTCAGCGCTGTGCGGATCGCGGTGCGCGTGTCTGAGTTGGAAAAGGCGAACTCGACCGCGTCGAGACGGGCCAAAACCGTCTCTAAATCGCGTGACGGGGACGAAATCCGCCGTTCCAGCAGCCGCGCGCCAGCAGCGGTTACGGTCTGGTCAATCACGCTGAGCAGTGATCCGGCACGCCCACCTGACAGCGCCTGCGTCAGTTCCAGATTGCGGCGCGTCGCGGCGTCGATCTGCACCGTGCGGGTGACGTTTTCCTGCACCGGTGGGCGCAGTAGCGGCAGTTTGCCTTTTTGCGTGATCTCCAGATAGCTGACCAGCGCGCCCATCGCGCCCACCTCGGCCCGCGAAAAGCTGCCAAAGGCGTCGAGCGAGTTCGTCTTGAACAGCGCGGCCACTCGATCTTCGCCCGCCGCGCTGTCAAAGGACGCGCGGCCCAGCGGCGTGAGTGCTATCCCGAAATCGTCGGCAATCGGGCGCATCTCGTCCTCGGCACTGTCGGCGACAATCAGTTCGGACGGGGCGAGGCGCGCGAGTTCAGGCCCTAATAAGGCCAAATCGACCGCCATTACCGAAAATGCGCCCGTGGAAATATCGACCCAGGCAAGGCCGCCAGTGCCGCGCACCTGTGCAAAAGCGGCCAGGAAATTGTGCCGCCGCGCTTCGAGCAGTGAATCCTCTGTCAGGGTGCCGGGCGTGACCAGCCGCACAACGTCGCGTTTCACCACGGCCTTGTAGCCGCGCTTTTTTGCCTCTGCCGGGCTTTCCAGCTGTTCACAAACAGCAACGCGAAACCCCTTGCGGATCAGGGTCAGCAGGTACCCTTCGGCCGCGTGCACCGGCACGCCGCACATGGGGATATCCTCGCCACCGTGCTTGCCCCGCTTGGTCAACGCGATGTCCAGCGCCTCGGCCGCGGCGACCGCATCGTCAAAGAACATCTCGTAAAAATCGCCCATCCGATAGAACAAGAGCGCGTCGCCATGCGCCTCTTTGATCTCGAGATATTGCGCCATCATTGGCGTGACGGTCATGGCTGCCCCCCGGTTTCGGCGCAGACTACAAAGCGGCGCACCCGAGTGAAAGCCAATTGAGGGCGTCCCGGTGCTGGTCTACAACGTTGCGACGGAGGAGACCCCACGATGAGCAAGACCAAAGTCACGCCCGAAGACGCGCTGGCCTTTCACCTGGAACCGACACCCGGCAAGTTCGAGGTGCAGGCGACCGTGCCGATGACGACGCAGCGGGATCTGAGCCTTGCCTATTCGCCCGGGGTGGCGGTGCCGTGCGAGGCAATCGCGGAGAACCCCGAGACGGCGTATGATTATACCAACAAGGGCAATTTGGTTGCCGTGATCTCGAACGGGACGGCGGTGTTGGGGCTGGGGAACCTTGGTGCGCTGGGCTCCAAGCCGGTGATGGAGGGCAAGGCGGTTCTGTTCAAACGGTTCGCGGACGTGAACAGCATCGATATCGAGCTGGACACCGAGGATCCGGATGCGTTCTGCAACGCGGTCAAGCTGATGGGCCCGACATTTGGCGGTATCAACCTCGAAGATATCAAGGCGCCGGAATGTTTCATCATCGAGCAGCGCCTGAAAGAGGAAATGGACATTCCCGTCTTTCACGATGACCAGCACGGGACGGCGGTGATCTGTGCCGCGGGGCTGATCAATGCGCTGCACATTTCGGGGAAAAAGATCGAGGATGTAAAGATTGTGCTGAACGGCGCGGGGGCCGCCGGGATCGCGTGCATCGAGTTGCTGAAATCCATGGGCGCGCGGCATGACAACTGCATTGTCTGCGACACCAAAGGTGTGATTTACCAGGGCCGCACCGAGGGCATGAACCAGTGGAAATCGGCCCATGCGATCAAGACTGAATTGCGCACGCTCGAAGAGGCGATGAAGGATGCGGACGTGTTTCTGGGCGTCAGCGTCAAGGGGGCGGTGACGCCTGCCATGGTCGAAAGCATGGCAGACAATCCGGTGATCTTTGCCATGGCAAACCCCGACCCCGAGATCACGCCCGAAGAAGCGCACGAGGTGCGGATGGATGCCATCGTCGCCACCGGGCGCAGCGATTATCCCAATCAGGTCAATAACGTGCTGGGGTTCCCGTACCTGTTCCGCGGGGCGCTGGATATCCACGCCCGTGCCATCAATGACGAGATGAAAATCGCCTGCGCCCATGCGCTGGCGCAGCTGGCGCGCGAGGATGTGCCGGATGAGGTCGCGATGGCCTATGGCAAATCGCTGACCTTTGGGCGCGACTACATCATTCCCACGCCGTTTGACCCGCGTCTGATCCACCGCATTCCGCCCGCCGTGGCCAAGGCTGGGATCGACACCGGCGCCGCGCGGCGGCCGATCATCGACATGGAAAGCTACGAGCTGAGCCTGAAGTCGCGGATGGACCCAACGGCCAGCATCCTCACAGGTATCAACGCCCGTGCGCGCGCCGCGCAGGCACGGATGATCTTTGCCGAAGGCGACGATGAAAAGGTGCTGCGCGCCGCGGTGATGTATCAGCGTGCGGGCTTTGGTAAATCGCTGGTGGTGGGTCGGGCCGAGGACGTCAAGGCGCGGCTTGAAACCGCCGGGATGGGCGATGCGGTGCGCGAGTTGGACGTGGTGAACGCCGCCAACATCACGCATCTGGATCAGTACAAGGATCACCTCTACAGCCGGTTGCAACGGCGCGGGTTCGATCGGCAGGATATTCACCGTTTGGCGGCGCGTGACCGGCACGTGTTTGCATCGCTGATGCTGGCGCACGGGCATGGCGACGGGCTGGTGACTGGGGCCACGCGGAAATCGGCGCACATTCTGGACCGGTTGAATCACGTGTTTGACGCGGGTGCGGACAGCAAGGCAGCGGGCATCACTGCGGTGATCCACAAGGGGCGGATCGTGCTGATCGGCGATACGCTGGTGCACGAATGGCCAAGCGAAGAGGACCTCGCCGATATCGCCGAACAGGGTGTGCATGTGGCGCGCAACCTGGGGCTTGAGCCGCGGGTGGCGTTCCTGAGCTTTTCCACCTTTGGCTATCCGGTGTCGGAACGTGCCGAAAAGATGCACCAAGCGCCCAAGGTGCTGGATGCGCGCGGCGTGGATTTCGAATACGAGGGCGAGATGACGGTGGACGTGGCGCTGAACACCACGGCGCAGGCGGCCTATCCGTTTCAGCGGCTGACGGGTCCGGCGAACATCCTTGTGGTCCCGGCGCGGCATTCGGCCAGCATTTCGGTCAAGCTGATGCAGGAAATGGGCGGCGCCACGGTGATCGGGCCAATCCTGTCGGGCGTGGGGTCGTCGATCCAGATCTGTTCGTCGGTGTCCACGGCCAACGACATCCTCAACATGGCGGTGATGGCGGCCTGCAAGGTCGGGAAATGAGCGTCTATAACCTCGGGTCGATCAACATCGACAATTTTTACGCCGTGCCGCACATCCCCGGCCCCGGTGAGACGCTGGCCGCCACCGGGTTCAACCGCGGTCTGGGCGGCAAGGGGGCGAACATGTCGGTGGCCGTGGCGCGCGGCGCGGCGCGGGCGATCCACATCGGGGCTGTGGGCGCGGATGGCGCGTGGTGTGTTGAGCGGTTGATGGAATACGGCGTCGACACGCGTCACATTGCGACGCTGGCAGATGGGCAAACCGGGCACGGCAACATTTCGGTTGCGGCAGACGGGGAAAACCAGATCGTCATCTTTCCCGGCACCAATGCCATGATCACCGACGCGATGATCGGCGCGGCGCTGTCAGAGGCGTCGCCGGGCGACACTCTGGTGATGCAGAACGAGACCTGCGGACAGGTCACAGCGGCGCGCATGGCGCGGGATCTGGGCCTGCGCGTGGTATATGCGGCTGCACCGTTTGAGGCGAAAACAGTCTCTGACATTCGGGAATTTGCCGATTTTCTGGTGTTGAACGAGGTTGAGGCGCAGCAGTTGCGCGATGCGCTGGGCCTTGGGTTGACCGAGCTTGGCATTGATCATGTCGTCGTGACGATGGGTGGTGAGGGCAGCCTGTGGCTGGACGTTGCGGCGGGGGCTGAATTGCGTGTGCCCGCGGTGCCGGTGACACCGGTTGACACAACCGGGGCCGGGGACACGTTCACCGGGTTCCTAGTGGCCGGGCTGGATCGCGGGTTGCCGATGGAACAAGCGCTGACTCTGGCCACGCGGGCCGGTGCGATCATGGTCACGCGGCACGGGACGGCGGACGTGATCCCGGATCTCAAGGATATCGAGGACCAGTTTGGCCCGATGGCCTAGCTGCCGACAAACGGCGCGGCATCTCCCCACAACTGGCGCACACGGTCGTCGCGTCCGCAGGCGTCGCGGTAGGCCTTGTATGCCTTGGCCTTTGACCGGGGGCCAAAGCGGGTGAAGATCACCTGCGACTGCTTATAGTAGTCCTGATGGTACGCGTCTGCGGGGTAAAACTCGGTCGCTGCACGGATCGGTGTCACAATGGGTTGGCCCAGTTCGGCCTGGGCTGCGGCTTTGGCGTTTTGGGCCGCGGCCTCTTGCCCGGGGGCAGCAAAGATCGCAGTGGCATAGGTCGCACCCCGGTCGCAGAACTGCCCGCCCGCGTCCGTGGGATCGACGGACCGGAAAAACAGCGACAGCAGCGTTTCCACCGACACCTCCGCCGGGCTGTAGATGATCTGGACCGCCTCGACGTGGCCTGTGCCGCCGCGCACCACTTGTTTGTAGGTCGGGTTTTTGACCGTGCCGCCAGTAAAGCCCGAGATCACCTCGCGCACGCCCTGCACCTTTTCAAAATCGGCCTCAACGCACCAGAAACAGCCGCCCGCGACGGTCAGGGTTTCGGTTGCGCTGGCGCGGGCGGTTTTGGCTTCGGCTATGAAGCCGAGAACAATCATGATGCCCAGGGTGATGGTTTTGGCGGTGCGATACATGGCGCGTCTCCTTCTGTGTGAATGGTGACGCAGACGGGCTTCTCGCTCAACTCACGCACGCGCGAGGTCGCAGGCTCGTGACATTCTGTTTCAGGCGGCGTAGGCGCGGTGCATGACCAAACGAATTGCCATGTGGTCCGGGCCGCGCAATCTGAGCACGGCGATGATGTACAGCTTTGCTGCGCGCGGCGACGCGCGGGTGGTGGATGAGCCGTTTTACGCGGCGTATCTCGCGCAGTCCGGTGCCGAGCATCCGATGCGGGACACGGTGCTGGCCAGTCAGGATCAGGACCCGGTTGCGGTGGCAAAATCGCTTGTTTCGCCTGTGTTAGAGCCAGTTTTCTACCAAAAGCACATGACCCATCACATGCTGGATGGCTGGCCGATGGGGTGGCTGAATGACGTTCGGAATGTCTTTCTCATCCGACACCCGGCACGGGTTGTGGCCAGCTATGTGGCCAAGCGCGAGGCGCCGACCTTGGCGGATTTGGGGTTTGAACAGCAGGCCCGGATCATGGCGCGTGTCGCGGACCCGATCGTGATTGACGCCAGTGACGTCCGCGCGGACCCGGCGCGCATGTTGCAAAAGCTGTGCGACGCGCTGGGCATTTCGTGGACACCGGCCATGCTGTCCTGGCCCGCAGGTGGGCATGCGGCAGATGGCGTCTGGGCCGCGCATTGGTACGGCGCCGTGCACGGGTCCACCGGGTTTGCGGGGCCAGAGGGGCCGTTGCCGGAATTAACCGCACAATATACTGAATTGGTAGAGGCAGCGCTGCCATATTTCGGTGAAATGGACGGTCAAAAGTTGATGTAAAAGCGAATCCAAAATAGCTATTTGCAATGCAATTTCGTGTGGTCTGCAATTCGATATACACAACATATTGCTATGAAACACAAAATTTGGCTGGACTCTTTGGGCGATACTCGGAGTCAATAAGGGGCACCTCGGCAAAGGTGCCCCATGACTGCCGTAGACGACAGCTCGTCAATCAAGACATGTCCACATTTGGACATTTCGAGCTCTTCGTCAAGTATACTGCGGCGTCCTTGCAGGCTCCGGCAATTGTGTCGGTGTCGCATTCAGATCTTGGAGAAGAACAGTGTACTATAAACTATACACAGACACCCAAGGCTACTGGCGCTGGACCTTTCGGGCAGCAAACCATGAGACTATCGCGGTTTCCTCCGAAAGCTACCACAACAAGTCAGACGCTCAGCATGCGATCAACATTGTGAAGTCGAGCGCACAAGCCCCAGTGGTTTAAAGCAATCGCAAATTTTATCCGGGCGAAAGCACTTTCGCCCGGATATTACTTGAGACGACGATCCCGTGCGGCCAGCAGTTTCAGGCGCAGCGCGTTCAGCTGAATGAACCCAGCGGCGTCGGCCTGATCATAAGCGCCTGCGTCGTCCTCGAAGGTCACGTGCGCCTCGGAATACAGCGAATGATCGGACCAACGGCCCACGGTGCGGGCGAGGCCTTTGTACAGTTT
>JBCBCR010000010.1:0-35663 GCA_038530495.1 Pseudomonadota bacterium
ATCCCTACTGGTCGTTTTCCAACCACGACGTGGAACGGCACGTGGGTCGCTGGTCAGAATACGCAGTGTCCGAGGACGCTATCGGGCGGATGACCTGCGTGATGCTGATGTGTTTTCCCGGCACGATTGGCATCTACCAAGGTGAGGAGTTGGGCCTGACCGATACCGAACTGGTCTACGAAGAGCTGACGGATCCGCCCGCGCTGCGGTTCTGGCCGTCGGTCAAAGGGCGCGACGGATGCCGCACGCCGATGGTCTGGGAAAAGGACTCGGTGAACGCGGGCTTTTCGGAGGGCACGCCGTGGCTGCCGGTGAAAGCGCCCCAAGCGGCCAAAGCGGTGGACCAGCAGGGCCGCGATGGCATGCTGCAGTGGTACAAGGACATGATCGGGTTCCGCAAAGCGACCGATGCGTTGAAAGGCACGCAGACGCGGTTCCTGAACTTGCCGGAACCTGTGCTGGCGTTTCAGCGGACGTCTGGCGATGACACGCTCACGTGCGTGTTCAACTTGTCCAAGGACCCGCAAACGCTTGCACTGGGGGCACCGTCCACGCTGGTCGGGCCGCGACATGCGACGGTGGGCGAAGATGTCCTTTCATTGCCGGGCAACGGTTTTGCGCTGCTGGACGGTGCGGTGTCGTTGAAACCGGGCTGATGCGCGGTCAGAGCAGCGGTTCAGCCTGCCAGATATCGCGCATGTAGCCGCGGATCGTGCGGTCAGAGGAGAAATACCCAGACCCTGCGATATTGCGCAGCACCATGCGGTCCCAGTGTGTCGTGTCGGCATAGGCCGCGTCCACCTGCGCTTGTGCTGCGACATATGCGTCAAAGTCCGAAGCGACGAGGAAGGAGTCATGATTCCATGTCATGTCGACCAGCCCGTGGTAGCGGTGCGGCTCATCCGCGTTGAACCGGCCTTCGGCAATGGCCTGCAGCACGTCTTGCAGCGGTTTGCTGGCCAGTATCGCCTGCCGCGCGTGGTCCGCGACCTTGTAGCGCTCCTGCACCTCGGTCGCAGTCATCCCGAAAAGAAAGAAGTTTTCAGCCCCCACATGTTCGCGGATTTCGACATTGGCACCGTCGAGCGTGCCGATGGTCAGCGCGCCGTTCATCGCGAATTTCATGTTGCCGGTGCCCGACGCCTCTTTGCCCGCGGTCGAAATTTGTTCGGACAGATCAGCAGCGGGGATCAGGCGCTGCGCCATGGAGACGTTGTAATTTTGCGGATAGACGATTTTCAGAAGCGGTGATGTGACAGGATCTGCGTTAATAACGTCCGCTACGTCGTTGATCAGGCGAATGATATCCTTGGCCACGAAATACCCCGGGGCCGCCTTGCCGCCAAAGATCTTGACCCGCGGGGTCCAGTTTGCCGTCGGGTCGCGGCGGATGGCCTGCCAGCGCGCGATGGTTTCGAGGATGTTGAGGTATTGGCGTTTGTATTCGTGGATGCGTTTGACCTGCACGTCAAACATCGCAGCAGGGTCAATGTCGATCCCCATCGTATTCGCAACCCAGTCTGCAAACGCCGCCTTGTTGGCGCGTTTTGCCGTGCGGATGGCATTGTGCAATTCGGCGTCGCCCTCATGTGCGGAAAGCTCTGACAAACGCCCCAGATCGCTTTCCCACCCGTCACCGATGGCCGACGTGATCACCCGTGACAGCGATGGGTTCGACAAGCGCAGCCACCTGCGCGGGGTGACACCGTTGGTCTGGTTCAGGATGCGGCCCGGGTAATGCCGGTTAAGATCGGCAAAGACGGTGTCGCGCATCAGATCGGTGTGCAGGGCGGAGACACCATTCACATGGGATGCCATGACAAAGGCGAGGATGCCCATGTGCACCTGATCGTGGTGCACAACGCCGAGGTCAGGCGCGCAGCCGGTCACGTGGCGATGCTCTGCGTCGATGCGTTCGATGATCTGCATGTGCCGGGGCAGCACACGGCCCATCATCCATGTGGACCACGTCTCCAACGCTTCGGGCAAAAGCGTGTGGTTGGTGTAATTGAGGCAGCGGGCCGCCAGATCCTTGGCCGTGTCCCAGTCAAGACCGTGGTCGTCGATCAACAGGCGCAACAACTCGGGCCCGGCGAGCGCCGGGTGCGTGTCGTTCATCTGGATCGCGACCTTTTCGGGCAACAGGCGCAGATCGTCATATTCGGACAGGAACCGGCGCAGGATGTCCTGCAGCGCGGCTGAGGTCATGAAGAACTCCTGCTTGAGCCGCAGTTCCTTGCCGCTTTCGGTCGAGTCCTCGGGATAGAGGACGCGCGACAGCGACCGGGCCAGCGCCTCGGGCGCTGCGGCGGCGGTGTGGTCCCCGGCATTGAAGCGTTCAAGGTCAAAGAGCGTGGTGGGATGCGCCCCCCAGAGGCGCAGCGTGTTGGCCCATTTCCCCTGCCAGCCAATCACCGGCGTGTCATAGGCGCGGGCGATCACGGTCTCGCCCGGATGCCAGACGCTTTTGCCGTCCTCGGTATGAACATGGCCTTTGAATGGAATGGTGTAGGCGGCCTCGTGGCGCTCGAACTCCCATGGGTGGGGCTGGTTCAGCCAGTCCTCGGGTGTTTCGACTTGTTGCCCCCCCTCGAACCGCTGACGGAACAGCCCGTGTTCATAGCGGATGCCGTAGCCATAGGCAGGGCAGCCCAGCGTGGACAGGCTTTCCAGAAAACAGGCGGCAAGACGCCCCAATCCGCCATTGCCAAGGGCCGCGTCAGGTTCGTCATCCACCACGTCCTGCAATTTGATACCATCCTCGGAGAGGACGTCCGCGATCCGTTCGTGCAGGTCAAGGTTGATCACCGCATCCTCAAGTATGCGGCCAATCAAGAACTCGAGCGACAGGTAATAGACCCGCTTGCCCTGCGCCTCATAGGTTTTGCGGGTTGCTGCAAACCAGCTGTCGACGATCAGATCGCGGACAGTGAAACTAACCGCCATGCGCCAGTCATAAAGGCTGGCATGGGCGATATCCTTGCCGATCGTGTAGGTCAGGTGCCGATGGATGGTCGCGCGCAAATCATCCGTGCGGATCGGAGCCACTGCATTCATGTCATTGCCTCTTTCGTCAACCTGAACCGGCTTTAGAGCGCCAAGGTCAACGTAACGTGTTCATTCGCGGCTGGTCGGTCCAAGAACGTCCATGTGCGGTGCCCTGCGCCTGATGTTACCGCAATCAGCCAGTGGCGCAGTCTTGCCATGCTTCTTGTGCGTTGAAAAGGCGTCACAGCCGCGATCCAGCTTTAGCGCGTGCCTGCGTGGCCTAGGTGATCACGTTCGGCGCGTCGCGCCCGGTCATGGCCTTGAGATCCGACAGCGCAAGTGCCGCGGCGTTGATCGGGGCCAGCACGTCCTCGGGTGCGAGATCGAGTTTGTCAGGATCGGTTTGCGGGCTTTCGAGGTAAAGCCGGATGGTTGCCCCGACGGTACCTGTCCCGGAGAGGCGGAACACAGCGCGTGCACCACCTTCGAACCCGATGCGCAGCCCTTGCCCTTCGGACCGGCTGTTATCCACCGGATCATCATAGGCAAACTCATCCGCCCAGGCGACTGTCTGATCGGCAAATCGCTGGCCCGGCAGGTCCGTAAGGCTATCGCGCAGGCGGTTGATCATCGCGTTGGCCTTGGCTGCGTCCACATCTTCGTAGTCGTGCCGCGAATAGTAACAGCGACCATGCGCAGCCCACAGGTCCGCCATCAGGTCTTGGACCGACTTGCCGGATGCGGCAAGGATGTTGAGCCACAAAAGCACCGCCCAAAGCCCATCCTTTTCGCGGACGTGATCACTGCCTGTTCCAGCGCTTTCTTCGCCACACAGCGTGACCTTGCCCGCATCCAGAAGGTTGCCGAAGAATTTCCACCCCGTTGGGGTTTCAAAACTGGCAATGCCAAGGCTTTCAGCAACCCGGTCAGCAGCCCCCGAGGTCGGCATCGAACGCGCGACCCCCGCGAGGCCGTTCTTGTAACCCGGCGCAAGATGCGCATGTGCAGCGAGCAGGGCCAAGCTGTCGGACGGTGTCACATACGCGCCGCGTCCGACGATCATGTTGCGGTCGCCGTCGCCGTCGGAGGCTGCGCCGAAATCAGGCGCGTCGGGGCCGTACATGATGTCCATCAGCGCCTTGGCCCAGATCGGGTTTGGATCAGGATGGCCACCGCCGAAATCGGGGCTGGGAACACCGTTCATCACCGTGCCCTTGGGCGCGCCAAGCCGGTCTTCGAGGATCGCGGTCGCATACGGGCCGGTCACCGCATGCATGGCGTCAAACCGCATGGTGAAACCGGTCGCAAACAGACGTGCGATAGCGTCAAAGTCAAAAAGCTTTTCCATGAGTGCGGCGTAGTCGGTCACCGGATCCACGATCTCGATTGCCATGTCGCCAAGCGCGCAGTCGCCCAACGTCATCAGATCGACGTCCTGCACCGTCACGATCGCGTGTTCCTGAATGTTCTCCGTGCGCTCAAAGATCCTTGCCGTCACGGCTTCGGTCGCGGGGCCCCCGTTGGGGCCGTTGTATTTTAAGCCAAAGTCTGCGTCCGGACCACCGGGGTTATGGCTGGCAGACAGGATCAGCCCGCCATCGGCCCCGCGTTTGCGAATGAGGTGAGAGGCCGCAGGCGTGGACAAGAGACCGCCCTGCCCCACAATGCAACGCGACGCGCCACCCGCCGCCGCCATCCGCAGGATCACCTGAATGGCGCGGTCGTTGAAAAACCGCCCGTCGCCTCCGATCACCAGCGTCTTGCCCGCGACACCACCGGTTCCGTCGAAAATCGCCTGAACATAGTTTTCAAGGTAATGCGGCGACATGAATACCTTGGTTTTCTTGCGCAGACCGCTCGTGCCGGGTTTCTGTCCCTCAATCGGTTGGGTTTTCACGATTTCATGCGACATGTTCTTCCCCTTGATTGTCTTGCGCGTGCGGCTCCTGGACAAAGACCACAACCGAATTGGCGTCAATTGTGGCCCCCTCGAACCGGCCCCAGGCGGCGGGTTCGGCGGTGTCAAAGCGACGGACCCAGTGGGTGCCAGTGGGCGTTTCGCTGAGCGTCAGATCGACCGCTGGCCCCGCATTGAGCACCACCATCAGAGCGCTTTCCCCTTCGACATATTGCGGTGAGCCCGAGGCCATGCGCATTTCGGCCACAAGCGTGCGTTCTTCGGGATTGTCCCAGTTCGCTTGCTGCATCGGCGCGCCGTTGGGCTGACGCCAAAACAGGTCCTGTTCGCCGTCCACCAGCCGTGCCTGGCTGTGCAGAAAACGGCGTTGGTGCAGGATCGGGTGCGCCTTGCGAAAGGCGATGGCCTTGCGACAGAAATCCAGGAATTCGGTGTCAGGATCTGACCAGTCGACCCAGCCGGTGGCGTTGTCCTGACAATAAGCGTTGTTGTTGCCGCCCTGGCTGTTGCCAATTTCGTCACCCGAAAGGATCATGGGGATCCCTTGGGAAAAGAGCATGGTTGCCAGCAAATTCCGCCGACGTCGGCGCCGGGCGACGAGGATCGAAGGGTCTTCCGTCGGGCCTTCGACACCGAGGTTGTCCGAGGCATTGTGCGCGTGACCGTCGCGGTTGCCTTCGCCGTTGGCGGCGTTGTGTTTTTCCTTGTAGCTGACCGTGTCCATCAGCGTAAAACCGTCATGTGCAGTGACAAAGTTCACTGACGCCGTGGGCGAGCGCCCGTCATGGTCAAAAAACTGCGCCGACCCGGACAAGCGCGCCGCCATCGCTGCCATCATGCGCGCGTCTCCGCGCCAGAACTTGCGCGTGTCGTCGCGAAACGTGTCGTTCCATTCGGCAAAAGGCGCAGGGTATGCGCCCAGTTGGTAGCCCCCGGGGCCGACATCCCACGGCTCGGCGATCAGCTTGGTGCGGTTCAGCACGGGATCCTGCCGGATTGCCTGAAAGAATGGCCCGTCGCGGTCGAACACACCGTTTGTGCGCCCCAGGGTCGAGGCAAGATCAAAGCGGAAACCGTCAACATGCATCACTTCGACCCAGTACCGCAGCGAATCCATCACAAGCCGCAGCGTGAACGGATTGTCGAAATTCAGCGAATTCCCTGTGCCCGTGTCGTTGACGTAATACCTCTTGTCACTTTCCAGCCGGTAGTAGCTCGCGTTGTCGAGCCCACGAAACGCGAGTGTGGGGCCCATCTCGCCGCCCTCGGCGGTGTGGTTGTAAACCACATCCAGGATCACCTCGATGCCTGCACCGTGGAAGCGGGCGACCATCTGCTGAAACTCGGCGATGTCGGTATCCTGCATGTAACGCGGATCCGGCGCGAAAAACCCGTAGGACATGTAGCCCCAGTAATTCCGCATGCCCCTATCGACGAGGAATCGGTCATCCACGAACGCATGCACCGGCAAAAGCTCGATTGCCGTGATCCCAAGGTCGGTGAGGTGCTCCAGCACCGGGTCGGACGCCATGGCCTGAAACGTGCCCGGATTGTCGATGTCACGGCGGCCTGCGGTCATGCCTTTGACATGCGCCTCGTAGACGATTGTGTCCGAACGCGGGGTGCCGGGGCGCACGGTGTTGCCCCATGTGAATGCAGGATCAACGACAACCGATCGCGGCATGTATGGCGCGCTGTCGCGCTTGTCAAAGCTGAGGTCTTTCTTGCGATGGCCCGCCTGGTAGCCAAAGAGCGCGTCATGCCAGATTGGGTGACCGGTCAGGCGTTTGGCATAGGGGTCGATCAAGAGCTTGTAGGGGTTGAACCGGTGCCCCTCTTCGGGCGCATAGGGTCCGTGCATGCGGTAGCCATATTGCTGGCCCGGGCGCATTCCGGACATGTAGCAATGCCAGACATGCCCATCGCGTTCGGGCATATTGATGATTTCAACCTCATGCCCGGCCTCGTCAAACAGGCACAGCGACACCCGCGTCGCGTGGCGCGAGAAAACGGCAAAGTTGACCCCATCGCCATCGAAGGTGGCGCCTAGTGGAAATGGCGTGCCCGCCTGAATGGAAAACCGCGCCCCCATCCCTAACCCGACAGCACCTGCCGATAGAGTGCGCTGTATTCCGCCGCAGACGTCTCCCAACCCACGGGCTGTTTCATTGCATTCTTGCCGAGGTCGGCCCAAACCTTGGGTTGCGCGTAGAGATCGCACAGGCGGGTGAAGGCGTTGGCCAGCCCCTCTGCAGTGGTGGGATGGAATTGCACGCCCGTGGCCGCGCGCGCGGCAAGTGCCGCAGGGCTGGCGTTGATCACTGTATCGGCCAGTCCGCCTGTGAGGGCGACCAAAGGAATGGTGCCGTAGCGCAGTCCATACAGCTGCGTCAGCCCGCAGGGTTCAAATCGTGAGGGCACAAGGATCGCGTCGCCACCCGCCATCATGCGATGCGACAGCGCCTCGTCATAGCCGATGCGCACGCTCACGTTCGGTTCAGCGGCAGCACGTTCCAAAAGCGCCATCTCGAGATCGGTGTCCCCCGACCCTAACAGTGCCAGCTGCCCACCACGCCATGTCAGCGCAGGCAGCGCATCAAGCAATAGGTCGATCCCCTTTTGATGCGTCAGGCGCGAGATCAGGACGCATAGCGGGCCGTCGGACTTGCTCAAACCGAATTCCTTGCGCAGCGCTGTCTTGTTCGCGCGTTTGCCGCGAGTGGTTTTGTAGGACCTGATCTGCGGATCCGAGGCCGGGTTCCAGACGTCCGTGTCGATCCCGTTGACGATCCCGGAAAGATCGCCGCGCCGCGCGCGCAACACACCGTCCATTCCCATTCCGAATTCCGGGGTCATCAGCTCTTCGGCATAGGTCTTGGATACCGTAGTAATCCGGGTGGCACCAGTCAGCCCGGCTTTCAGGGCGGACACCTGTCCCCAAAACTCGAAATGATCAGCGGTGAACCGTGCCTGTGACAGGCCCAGCGTTCCGATCCGACTGGCGCTCGTGTTGCCGTGAAAGGCGATGTTGTGGATCGTGAAGACGAAAGGCACGTCGGCTTTCCCTGCAAACAGATCGTGCATGTATTCTGGTGTCAGACCGGCCTGCCAGTCATGCCCGTGCACCACCTCCGGCCGCCAGTCGCCTGCCCCGTTGCGCGCCACATAGGCTCCAGCATAGCTGAGCGCGGCAAACCGTTCGGGATTGTCAGGCCAGTCATTGCCGTCTTCTGTCGCATATAGGCTGCCATCCCGATCATAAAGATGCGGGGCGTCCAGAACGAGCAGCGACAGACCGGCCACCTGTGCCGCGAGAAGGCGTGCGGGTCCACCGAACAGAGCCGGGAACTTGGCCACAACATTGGCCGATTTGGCCCGTTTCATGACCGCCCGGTAGCCCGGCAGAAGCGTGCGCATGTCATCGCCCAAAGCCGACAGAGCCGCAGGCAGCGCGCCAACGACATCGGCCAGCCCGCCGGTTTTGACCAGCGGGGCACATTCAGATGCGACGGACAGGATCCGGGTCATAAAGAGGCGGCTCTTTTGTCCAGCATGTCTTGGGTGATCAGCGTGGTGCCGCGTTCGGTTACACGGAACCACTTGGCATCTTCGAGGCGATCCTCGCCCACCACCAACCCTTCGGGGATTTCGACGCCCCGGTCGATCACAACGTTGCGGAGGCGCGCATTGCGATGCACCTTGACGTGCGGCAGCAACACCGCGTGGTCCAGAACCGCATAGGAATTCGTGTGCACGTTGGTGAACAGCACCGAATTGCGCACCTCGGTGCCCGAGATGATGCAGCCGCCCGACACCATGGACGAGATCGCCATGCCACGCCGGTCACGTTCATCGTGGATGAATTTCGCGGGCGGCACGCTTTCCGAATAGGTCCAGATCGGCCACTGCCGGTCCCAGAGATTCAGTTCGGGCGAAAACGACGTCAGGTCGATATTGCTTTCCCAGAACGCATCAACCGTACCGACGTCTTTCCAATAGGCCACCGCACCATCATCGCGCACGCAGCTGTCGGTGAAGCGGTGCGCAACCGCTTTGCCGTTTTTGACGATTTGCGGGATCAGGTCATTGCCGAAGTCGTGGCTTGAATTCTCATCCTCGGCATCCTTGCGCAGCAGATCGCGCAAAAAGCTCCATTTGAAGACATAGATGCCCATCGACGCCAGCGCTTTGTCGGGGTCTTCTGGGGTGGATGGGGGATCTGCAGGCTTTTCCAGGAACGAAGTGATGCGGCTGTCCTTATCGGTGGCCATCACGCCAAAGGCCGTCGCGTCCATCCGTGGCACCGTCAGGCAGCCCACCGTGACATCCGCGTCCTGTTCGACGTGCTGACGCAGCATCAATTCGTAATCCATCTTGTAGATGTGGTCGCCTGCCAGAATGATCACATAATCAACGTCATAGCTGTCAACGATGTCGATGTTCTGGGTCACCGCATCCGCCGTGCCAAGGTACCAGTTTTCGTTGCCTGTGCGTTGCGATGCGGGCAGCACATCCAGAAATTCATTGCGTTCGGCCCGGAAAAAATTCCAGCCCCGTTGGCAATGCCGGATCAGGCTGTGCGCCTTATATTGGGTGGCAATCGCCATGCGCCGGATGCCGGAATTGAGCGCGTTGGACAGCGCAAAGTCGATGATCCGTGCCTTGCCCCCGAAAAAGACGGCAGGTTTCACGCGTCGGTCCGTCAGTTCCTTGAGCCGACTGCCGCGGCCCCCTGCCAGCACGAAAACCATCGAGCGTTGTGTCAATCGCTTGTTTTCCACGTCTTTCCTCCGGTTCAATTCGTTTCTTTGTGCCGCAAAACCACGACCGATAGTGGCGGCAAGGTCAGCGTCACGGACTGCGCCTGCCCGTCGCACGGTGTCGCAACGCTTTGCACTGCGCCAAGGTTGCCCCGATTGCCGCCGCCATAAAGCGCGGAATCGGTGTTGATGACCTCCTCCCATACGCCCGGGACTGGCACGCCGATGCGGAAATCCTCGCGCAGCACAGGCGTGAAATTGCACATCACAACGACTGGAGCATCGTCCTCCCCACCAAATCGCGCATAGCCCAGCGTCGACTGGTCAGGATCACCGTTGAGCCAGCGAAAGCCCTCGGGCGCGCAATCCCTTCGATGCAGCGCGGGCGTCTCGCGGTACAGCCGGTTCAGATCGCGGATCAGTTCACGCACACCGCCATGTTGCGGCAAACTCGCCGCGTGCCAGTTTAGTTCCGCGTCGTGGTTCCATTCCTCGGGTTGGGCAAACTCGCAGCCCATAAAGAGCAGCTTCTTGCCCGGATGCGTCCACATGAAACCGTAATAGGCGCGCAGGTTGGCAAATTTCTCCGCCGCGCTGCCTGGCATCTTGTTCAGCATCGACCCTTTGCCGTGCACCACTTCGTCGTGACTGATTGGGAGGATGAAGTTTTCGGTAAACGCGTAATCGATCCCGAAGGTCAGGTTGTGCTGGTGATACCGGCGATGCACCGGGTCGCGCTGCATATAGCTGAGCGTGTCGTTCATCCAGCCCATGTTCCATTTGTAGCCAAAGCCAAGCCCGCCGTGTTTGACCGGTTGTGACACACCCGGGAATGCAGTGCTTTCTTCGGCCACGGTCATCCCATCGGGATGGGCTGCATAGACCGCGGTGTTCATTTCTTTCAAAAAATCAATAGCTTCGTAGTTTTCTCGGCCGCCATCCTTGTTTGGCACCCACTCGCCAGCTTTCCGCGAATAATCCCGGTAAAGCATCGATGCGACCGCATCCACGCGAATGCCGTCGATGTGATATTCCTCCATCCAATACAGCGCATTTGACACGAGGTAGTTTTTCACCTCGGTGCGGCCGTAATTGTAGATCAGCGTGTTCCAATCCTGATGAAATCCCTCGCGTGGGTCCGCGTGTTCGTAGAGGGAAGTGCCGTCGAATTGCGCCAGCCCGTGTTCGTCCGTTGGAAAATGTCCCGGAACCCAGTCCAGCAACACGCCAAGCCCCGCTTGATGCGATGCATCGATGAAATCGCGGAACTCATGCGGCGGGCCAAATCGGATCGTCGGCGCATATAGGCCAACGGGCTGATATCCCCAAGACCCATCAAACGGATATTCCGAGACGGGCAACAGCTCGATATGCGTGAACCCAAGGTCGCGAACATACGGCACCAGATCGCGCGCCAGTTCCTTGTAGGATAACGGGCGTCCACCTTCGTCATGCCTACGGCGCCAAGATCCCAGATGAACCTCGTAGACGGATATGGCGGCGTCACGCTGGTTGTTCGCCTTGCGGTTTTTCATCCACGCGCCATCGTGCCAACCGTAGCCGGTAATGTCGCGCACAGCTGACGCCTTTTCCGGTGGATGCTCGGCACCGAAGCCAACCGGGTCCGCCTTTAGGGCCGTTTGCCCGTCCGCGCCGAGCACCTGGTATTTGTACAGCGTCCCTTCGCCGAGGCCCGGCATGAAAATCTCCCACACGCCGGTTGCACCCACGCGCCGCATGACATGGCGCCGCGCGTCCCACGTGTTGAAATCACCCACCAGTGACACGCGCTGCGCATTCGGTGCCCAAACGGCAAAATGTGTCCCTGTGGTTCCTTCGTGCTTGGTGACGTGCGCACCCAAAGCACGCCACAGCTGTCGATGCGTGCCCTCGCCCATCAGGTATTGATCAAAATCCGTGAGGACCGGTCCAAAGGCATATGGATCGCGTGTTTCATGGGTCGCGCCACCCGCGTACCGCATGCACAGGGTGTACCCTTTGCCCGGAACGGCGGCGGCAAAGATGTCGCCATGCACCCGCCGAAGCTCCGTTTCCTTGCTTCCGACCCGCGCGTGCACCTCCGTTGCGGCGGGTTGCAGAGTGGCGATCCAACGACGATTCTTGTGCTTGTGGGGTCCAAGAACAGCAAACGGATCCGTATGCGCACCGTTTTGTAAGGCGCGCAGGACGTCATCATTTAGGAAGTCGGGACGTGGATTGCTCATGAGATCAAACCTGACCGGTCGCGGACTGTGTTGCGCAGGACCGTGCACGTCGGGTGATGCCACTGGCGACTGGAGCGCAATGGCACGGCTGGCCGGAAAGGGGTTATGTCCCTTGCAGGCGCCAAGATCATAAGGTCGAGCTGCTCCAAATTCATCTCACACACGGGAGCGCTAGTGTCGATGCTCAGCATCTGTTGTCAACCAGATGGCGAAAAGGCGCGCAATTCACATGCGCTTCCCGTCGTAACCCACTGCCAAAAGGTATAAATTTTTGCGTGTTACCGATGTGTAGCAGGTAGGGTGCCGCCGTTGCGTCCCTGAACAATCGTGAAAACAATCCGTTCATCCACCACCTCCGCCAACAGAACAGCCCTGTGGTCACACGACCTCCAGTTCAGCCACCAGCGCTGCCCATGCTGCCCCATGCATGTCCCGGTCAGCTGGTGTCCCCTGCACCTGCGGACGCGGCACTGAGATCTTGATGACGTGCAGGTTGGGAAGGTCAAATCGCTTGATCAGTGCCGCGGATGTGTCGAACCTTTCGGCGATCGCTTGGAGGTTCAATCCAGCGCTGATCCGGTCATATGGCCCTTTCGAACCGCAGAAAATATCGATCGTAACCCAGAACGGTCCGGCGTTCTTGGATCGCACTTTCTCGGCGATGCTGCGGACGTCAGGCATCGATCACCTCAAGGGTGAAAGTTTCCATCGGATCATCCAGCTGCATCACGTGATTTAGGCAAAACTCATAAATAGGGCCACGGTCGATTTCGGCCGGTGAAAACGGGAAAGCGAAAGTTGGAACCTCTTCGTCACGGGTCAGCGGGTGGTGCAACAGGTAGGGGTTCAGCATCTTGCCGATCTCGGCGGACAGTTCGGGAGTGTTGGCCGTGACCAGCCCCAGTGCACCAAGCTCGACCGGATTGCCTTGCTTGCATTCCAGCGCCCCCAAGGTTGCATTCTGGCCAATCAGCCGGATTTCGATTTCGAAGTCACTCGGCTGCGCACCCGTCCGGTCCAGTGTTTTCTGCGTACATTTTGCCACGATGTCATCCGCCCAGACCTGCGCCTGCGCCACATAGTCCGGGTCGCGGATCAGCGCGAGGATGACGGTCTGATACCCCGCAACGCGCGCCCCTTCGAGCTTGACGGTGTAGTCTTCTGCGGCGTGCCACACCGCGCCGGTCACCCGCACACGCGTGTCATCGATGGCCTTATACTGTGCGGCGGTTACATCCAGCGTTCCGCCCGGTTCGTGCAAAAGATACGGGTCTGCGTTCTCATACAGCATGTGCGCCGAAACCGTATGCGGCGTGGCCCGGGCACCGTCGGCGAGCGGGGTCAGCACAAATCCATCGTTATCCCAGTCGATCTGGATCACGCCCGATTGCGGGTTTGTGGCACACAGCGCGCCGCATTCGCCGATCTTGGCCGCGTGCCACGCGGGACCGGGTGCTATGCCGCGCGCGACGGGCAGCGCTGCAATGATCGCGGTATCGGTGGTGCGGCCTGCAATGATGATATCGGCACCAGTGTCCAGTGCCGCTGTCACCTGTTCGATCCCGGCAAGTGCGACGATGTTGGTGCAACTCTCAACCAGCGCCGCATCGATGTCAGGAGCCGGTGAGAGCGGTGCGACACTACCTGCCGCCAGCGCATCCACCACGCGCCGCGCGGGCTGGTCGGATTTCAACACGGCGATCCGCTTGCTCATGCCGCGCTCGGCCAAAATCTCGCGCGTGATATCCACCAGCCAATCCACTGCATCACCCGCACCGCAGGTGCCCGCCGTCCCGATGACCAGCGGGCAACCCGCGCGGTCCGCCGCGTCGATCAGCCCGGCCCATTCCAGCTTGGTTGACGACCTCGCATATTTCGACACGCCACGGCCCAAATAGGACGGCCCACTGTCGGTCGATCCCCCGTCAATGGCGATCAGGTCCGGTTTCGCGGCGATACCGCGCTCTAGCGCGTCATGATCATAGCCAAGGCCCAGCGCGCCCGAAGGGATCAGGACCCGCACCATGCCCTAGTCGATCACGCGGTCGGGCCGCTTGAGGATCGGGCGCAGGAACATCGGGGCGATGAACCCGGCAATCGCTGCAATCCACAGGCCGATAGCGATGGGCGACGAAAAGAGATAGCTCACCTCGCCATCCGACAGGATCATCGCACGGCGCAGGGCGTCCTCCATGTGCTTGCCAAGCAGAATGCCGAGGATAATCGGCACTGTCGGCACGCCGATCTTGCGGAACAGATACCCCATCACACCGAACCCGGTCATCAGCAGCAGGTCAAAATAGCTACCGGTCAGCGAGAAGATCCCGACAAAGCTGATCATCATGACACCCGGCAGCAGCAACGACGGCGGCACGGCGAGGATGTAGACAAAAATCTTGACCATCGGCACGTTCATGATGAGCAGCACGAAGTTCGCGATCAGAAGGGCCGCGATCAGGCCCCAGACCACTTCGGGCCGATCGGTGAACAGGGTCGGCCCGGGCGTGATGTTGAGCGTCATCAGCAGCGCCAGCAGCACCGCCGTGGTCCCAGACCCCGGCACACCCAGCGTCAGCATCGGCACCAACGCGCCGCCAGCGGCCGAGTTGTTACCCGCCTCAGGCGCAGCGATCCCGCGCGGCACGCCGGTGCCAAAGCCGCCCTTTTCACCCGCAATCGATTTTTCCGACATGTAGGCAAGGAAAGAACCCAGCGACGCCCCTGCCCCCGGCAGCACGCCAGCGACAAAGCCGACCACACTGGACCGGAGCATGGTGCCAAAGGATCGTCCGATGTCACGAAACGGGATCGTGACCTTTTCCAGCTTGATACCCAGAGACGAGTCCTTGCCCTGCTTCTCGATGTAGATCAGCACCTCGGACACGGCAAACAGGCCAACTAACGGCACCAGAAAATCCACGCCGTCCATCAGGTGCAGGTTGCCACCTGTGAACCGCGGCATACCCGTCTGGTTGTCCAGACCGATGGTTGCGATGGCGAGGCCTAGAACGGCAGCAAATGCCGCCTTGGCCTGATTTTGCGATGCCAGCCCGCCTAGCGTGCAGAACGCAAGCAAGTACAGCGCAAAGTACTCGGCAGGCCCGAACTGATACGCCACGCGGCTCAGCAGCGGGGCGAGCAGCATCAGGCCAATGGTCGCCAGAAACGCGCCCACAAAGGACGCGACGCCCGAGATCACCAGCGCGTCCCCGGGGCGACCATTCTTGGCCATCGGATAACCATCCAACGTGGTCATCAGCGCAGGCTCATCGCCCGGAATGTTCAACAGGATCGAACTGATCCGACCGCCATACATCGCGCCGTAATAAACCGACGTCAGCAAAACCAGCGCCGACGTGGCATCCAGGCCCAGCGAAAAGGTCAACGGGATAAGGATCGCCACCCCGTTCGACGGCCCAAGCCCCGGCAGCGCGCCGATGATGGTGCCGATGAAACAGCCCACAACGGCCAGAAACAGCGTGTAAGGGCTGAGTGCGATGGAGAAACCCAAGGCGAGATTGGCAAGGATATCCACGGTCTACCCTCTCCAGCTCTTTGGGATCGCCTGCAGGGTCTCAAGACCCAAACCGTAGCGAAACAAAAGATACAGCCCCACCGCCAGCCCGACGCCAGCAATCACGTTGAACACGATCCGCGGCGTGATCAGATAGCTGAGCAACCCAGCGGCCAGTGTGGTGGGGATCAGAAATCCGAATGGCTTCAGAGAATACGCGTAGACCACCATCACGACGACGGAGATAGCGATCTTGATCAGTGCGACCGGCCCGGGCCAATCGGTCTCTTCATCGGGTCGCAGGATCATTACCAGACCGCACAGGATGGCAACGACGCCCAGCCCGATGGGAAAGGATTTCGACCCCATCGGGTCCGACAGAAAGCTGGTCTGAAGCTGGAGAGCGCTCGCGATATACGCGAGCGCCGCCAGGATCACGACCAGTCCAAAGACGCGGTCCGATCGCAGCATGTGATCGACGCCTTACTGGATGACGCCGATTTCGCGGCTCAGCGCCTCGGTGTCGGCGATCACGCCATCCACCCAGGACTGGAAATCGCCGCCAACCTTGGTGAACGGGGCCAGACCGTTTGCGGCCATCGCCTCTTTCCACTCGGCACTGTCGGCCACCGCGGCAAGCTTGGCGCCCCACTCTTCGAACCGCTCGTCCGAGATGCCCTTGGGCACATAGAGCCCACGCCAGTTCACCGCGACGGTGTCATAGCCTTGCTCGACCGCTGTCGGGATGTCCTCGAACCCCGGCACGCGCTCTTCGGTCAGCACGGCCAGTGCCTTGACCTCTCCTGCCTGCAAGAAGCCGACGATTTCCGACATGTCGCCGGTCATGCCCGTGGTAAAGCCGCCCACGGTCTGGGTGATCGCGTCCGCGCCACCGTCCACGCCAATATACTTGATCGACCGGATGTCGGTGATCCCGGCCTCTTTGGCCAGCATCAGCACCTTGAGGTGGTCAAAACCACCCGCCGCAGATCCGCCGGCAAAGGAGACATCGTCGCCGCCCTTGATTGCGTTCATCAGGTCATCCAGGCTGTTGAGCGGGCTGTCCGCCGCCACAACGATCACGCCCGGGTCGGCCCCGATCGCACCGACAAAGCGGACCTGATCCGCCGTCGCGCCGCCATAGGCGTTCTGCGCCAGGCGCGTGGCCGTGGCCTGCGATGCCGCGACAATCAGGTCGGCGTCATCATTACGTTCATTCACGACGCTGGCAAAAGCCAAGCCGCCGCCGCCCCCGGCCATGTTGGTGACCTGCACCGGGCTGTCGACCTGACCGATGTCATACAGAATCTTGCCGATCTGGCGACAGGTAAAGTCCCAGCCGCCGCCGGGGTTTGCAGGGGCGATGCATTCGGCGGCTTGCACAGCGCCCGCCGACAGCAAAAACGCGGCCGCAAGGCCGGTCAAACGAATATTCATGGATGTCCTCCCAATGATTTTTTGCCCGTTGGTCCGGGTCATTATCGGTGCATGAAGAACAGCAAATTGCCGGTGGTCTGTCCAGCACTAACGAGATTGAGCCAAATGCCGCGCCGACGATTGCCGGAGACGCGCGCAGGATCATGAAATGGACCTGAGCCGACAGCGACCCAAATAAACGCCACAGGGCAACCCCGCACGACGCGCTTGCCAATACTGCCCGCGCGCGAGACAAGGTAGAAACGCACGGCGCACCGCGCTCCGGCCACACAAGGAGATAACACATGGCAAAAGTAGTATTTCTGGGGCTGGGGGTGATGGGATACCCGATGGCTGGGTACCTTCAGAAAGCCGGGCACGATGTCACTGTCTATAACCGCACCACGGCGAAGGCCGAGAAATGGGCAGCAGAGTATGGCGGAACCCACGCCACGACCCCGCGCGAGGCGGCAAATGGTGCAGATTTCGTCATGGCCTGCGTTGGCAACGACGACGATCTGCGCGCTGTGTGCACTGGCGACGATGGCGCCTTTGCCGGCATGTCCTCGGGTGCGATCTTTGTCGACCACACCACGGTGTCCGCCGCTGTCACGCGCGAATTGTCCGATATGGGTGGGGCGTCAGACATAGCGTTTGTCGATGCGCCGGTTTCGGGCGGTCAGGCGGGCGCTGAAAACGGGCAGCTGGTGATCATGTGCGGCGGCACTTCTGACGCCTTTGACAAGGCCGAACCGCTGATGGGCTGCTACGCGAAAAAATGCGTGCGCCTGGGCGAAAGCGGCGCGGGCCAGTTGACCAAGATGGTTAACCAAATCTGCATCGCGGGGCTGGTGCAGGGCCTATCAGAAGGGTTGCACTTTGCCGAAAAAGCAGGGCTCGACGGCCGCGCGGTGATCGACGTGATCGGCGGCGGTGCGGCTGGGTCGTGGCAGATGGTCAACCGGTACGAGACCATGCTCGACGATCATTTCGACCACGGCTTTGCCGTTGACTGGATGCGCAAGGACCTGGCGATTTGTCTGTCCACGGCTGACGAAAACGGTGCCAGCCTGCCGGTGACCGCGCTGATCGACCAGTTTTACAAGGACGTGCAAAAGCTCGGTGGTGGCCGCTGGGACACGTCTTCCCTGATCAAGCGGCTGCGCGCATTGGACTGATCGGGGCCAAACCACCAAGGTCAGTATGAACCGGCGTTTCTTGCGACGATGGAAATTTATTCTAGTTAACGTCGCAGGGAGCGGGTCCGCCCGGATCAGTTCCGATCCGGGTGAAACATGACAGACGCCGCCGAACAGATACTCCCGCAGGAGACAAAGACAGGGTTTGCCGACGAACTTGCCCATGCATCGGTGCTGGTCATCGATGATGAGCCCGGGATGCGCAACTTTTTGTCGAAGGTGCTGACGGGCAATTGTGCGCGGGTCGATGTAACCAAAGACACGCACAGTGCCTCCACTCTGCTGGACGAAAACGCGTATGACGTGATCGTCCTCGACAACATCATGCCGGAAAAGACGGGCCTTGATTGGCTGGCCGAACAGCGCCAGATCGGGCTTTTCAGTGACGCAATCCTGATCACGGCCCACGCTGACCTCGACACCGCAATCCAGGCGATCCGTGCCGGGGCCAGCGACTTTCTGCTGAAACCTTTCCGCACCAATCAGATGCTGAATGCGATCTCACACAGTCTGGAACGGGCCAAGCTGCGGCGGCAAAACTCGGTGCTGCGGCACGAGTTGGAACTGGGCAAGGATATCCTCAGGAACCGCGACGCCCTGCTTGGCACCTCGGCCGAGATACAGCAGGTGCGACAATCCATCGAACGGGCTGCCAAGACGCACGCGCACGTTGTCATCCGCGGCGAGGCCGGTGCGGGCAAGCAGGTAGCTGCGCGCATGCTGCACACGACATCGCCGCGATCTGGCAACCCGTTTGTCTGGTTGCACTGCTACGGCATGGCCGAGGCGACGTTCAAAGAGCGGCTCTTTGGCCGCTTGGAAACACACGCAGACGGATCGGTCACCCGACACGACGGCATGCTGCAAAGTGCTTCAGGCGGGACGCTTTATCTTGAAGACATCGATATGCTGTCGATGGGCTGTCAGAACGTGCTGACCGAATTGCTGACGACGGGCCGGTTCAGCCCCGTTGGTGCCAGCCGCACGGTGGAACTGAACGTGCGCATTG
The DNA here is from genome assembly GCA_038530495.1 of Pseudomonadota bacterium. GTDB lineage: Bacteria > Pseudomonadota > Alphaproteobacteria > Rhodobacterales > Rhodobacteraceae > Tateyamaria. The sequence goes on from JBCBCR010000010.1 coordinate 19,030, forward strand.
TCAGTTCCACGACCAAACGCCTGTCCGACATGGCCAAGGCCAAGGCCTTCCGTCTTGACCTGTTTTACCTGCTGAACGTGGTGGAAATCGTGCAACCACCGCTGCGCGAACGGCACGAAGATGTGCTCGACCTGATCACCTACTTCTCGCAGGCGCTGGCCGCGCGGATGGGCGTCGATATGCCAGAGTTCACCCCGCTCGCACGTCGCCGATTTCTGTCGCATGACTGGCCCGGCAATGTAATGGAGCTGCGCAATACCGTGGAACGGGCGCTGATCCGCGGCAGTTTCGAGGATGCGCTAGAACCTGCCGCAGGCGAAATCGAAACCGAACAGCTCGCCGCGGTCGAACAGCGTCACATCCTCGCCATCCTCGAGGCGTGCGGCGGCAACAAGGCCGAGGCCGCGCGCCGTCTGGGCATCGCGCGCAAGACGATCGACCGCAAATGTCAGGCTTGGGGAATCTGAGATGATGCGTTCAGTCCGCTGGCGGCTGCTGCTGATCGCATTGCTTCCGCTGGTGGTGCTGCTGCCGCTGCTTTTGGGCGTGACCATGCTGCGTTGGAGCGACCGATTTGACGACTTGTTGATTGCCAAAGTGGCCAGCGACCTGCGCGTGGCCGAACAGTATTTTGGCCGGATCGAGGCAACGCAGGCCGCAGCCGTGGCCGCCGTGGCGCAATCTGTCGGGTTTGCCGATGCTCTCGAAACGGACAGGGCTACAATCCAAAGCTTTCTGGACCAACGACGCGCCGACATCGGACTCGACTTTCTGATCTGGGTGTCGATGTCGGACGCAGCGCTGCCCGAGCCCCTGCGACAGGTCGCCAATGCCTCCGCCCCAGAGACGCCGGTGGGTCACGTCGCGTTGATGAATGCGACCGACATCGCAGATATCGCACCGCAGTTGGCGCCCTTGGCCACCCTGCCCCTGGTCCCGACCGAAGCCGCACGCAGCATTGAACGCGACATGGAAACGCGTGGGATGTTCATCCTCGCGGCACAGCGCAACGCCGCTGGCGACCGGGCGCTGATCGGCGGGCGCCTTTTGAACCGCAATCTCGATTTCATCGATACAATGAATGCCCTCGTCTACCGCGATGAAACCGGCGAGATTTCCCGCATCGGGACAACGACGCTGTTTCTCGACGATGTGCGCATCTCGACCAACGTGCGCCTCTTTGAAGGGGCACGGGCGCTCGGCACCCGCGTCTCCGAAGCCGTTTGGCAAAAGGTTATGGAGCGTGGTGACACGTGGCTCGACCGCGCGTTTGTGGTCAATAACTGGTACATCTCCGGCTACGTCCCGCTCACAGACATCACCGGCAACCGCATTGGCATGCTCTACACCGGCTTTCTCGAAGCGCCGTTTACCGGACAGCGCAATGCAACGATCCTGACGCTGATTGGCGCATTTATCGCTGTGCTGGCGCTGTCGGTGCCGCTGTTCCTGTGGCTTGCGCGTGGCATCTTTGCCCCGCTGGAACAGATGACCGAAACGATGGCCCGGGCCGAAGCCGGTGATCTGAACGCGCGCATCGGTGTGGTGGCGGACAAGAACGAAATCGGTGCCGTGGCGGGCCACCTCGATCGCTTGCTCGATCAGGTCGAGGAACGCGATGCGGCGTTGCGCGGCTACGCGGAAAACCTGAATGACCTCGTCGAACAACGCAGCGCCGAACTGAAAGAGGCCAATCGCAAGCTTGAAGCGACATTCGCCCAACTGGTGATGTCGGAAAAACTTGCGTCAGTCGGCGAGATCACCGCAGGCGTGGCGCACGAGATCAACAATCCCGTGGCGGTGATCCAAGGCAATCTTGAAGTGATCCGCATGGGGCTTTCACCCGATCAGCAAAGCGCGCTGAAAACCGAGCTCGACCTGATCGACGCACAAACGCACCGCATCAACATCATCGTCGGCAAACTGTTGAATTTCACCCGCCCCGACGAGATGTCGGACCTGACGACACTGGTCGAAGCAGATAAGGCCGTCGAAGACGCCCTCATCCTCGTGGCTGCAGACCTGCGGAAAAACACCATCGAAACAGAGCTGCGACATACGCCAGCTCCGCGCTTTCGTGTTGTGGAAACCGAGTTTCAGCAGGTGATCGTGAACCTTGTCATCAACGCGGCACAGGCCATGGATACAGGCGGCAAACTAACGATCCTGACCCGCCCATCAACGCGCGACGGCAGCGCGGGCACCGAAATCGTCGTCAAGGACACAGGGCCCGGCATCGCGCCCGAAAAGATTGACCATGTGTTCGATCCTTTCATGACCACGAAACTGGGCACCGGATCGGGTTTAGGGCTGTCGATCAGCCAGACCCTTGTCACCCGAATCGGCGGATTGATCAGCGTGACCAGCGAAAAAAACAACGGCGCCACATTTACTGTCTGGTATCCGGCCGAGGACAATTCGTCCGATGCTTTGGTGCAGACCGGCTGAAATGTGGACATTTTGTCCGTATTGCGCGTGAAGCCGGGCTGGGTTTCGGGACTTTTTGACCTTGTCACAGGGTTGAACAAGCACCATAAGTAATTGATCTGATTAGTTTTTATTATTGACAGCCCTCCCGATCAAGGGATTAGCTGCACCCGCGGCGCAATGTCTCAACGCCTGTCCTGCGGGGATCGCAAGACGAGGCGACAGAAGGAATTGCTGGCCGAAACTGGGAGGACTGCCTGGCGCATTTGAACTGCCCTGCGCCATGCCATTGGGGACCAGCACATTGCCGACCTGTCACGTGTGGCGCATCTCCGCCGCCTGACAGGGCGTCGCTGCTTCTCACTCCACCTGTTTCGTTCGCGCGTGAAGTGAATAGACCCAAGGGAGGAACCAACGTGTATTTGAAACGCCTGAGGAACAGCCTGGCTGCGGCGGTCACATCTGTGGCGGCACTGGCAGCGATGGCACCCGAGGCGGCGATCGCACAGGAGACACAGTATTTTCCTGTCGCCAGTAGCCGGGTCGGTCCTTATTCAGCCATGGGCACCGGGTATTACGGTGCTCAAATCGATTACATGAACTACGTCAACATGAACGGCGGCGTGAACGGCGTCATGCTGACATGGCAGGAATGCGAGACCGAGTATAACGCGGTGAAAACCGTGGAATGCTATCAGCGCCTGCTGGAGAAAGACGGACAGCGCATTGTTGTGTTCGACACGCTGGGCACACCCGGCGCCTATGCGGTGATCAACCGGATGGCCGAAGACAACGTGGTGCTTGCGCAATACGGCTATGGCCGCACCGATGCCGCGGACGGCACCGTCTGGCCATGGGTCTTTAACGCGGCGGGCCACTACTGGTCGCAGATGGCCGTGAAGCTCAAGTTCATGGCCGAGCAAGAGGGCGGCATTGCCAACATGAAGGGCAAGAAGATCGTGCACCTGCACATCGACAGTGCCTATGGCCGCGAACCCCTGCCCGCGATGCGCGCCATCACCGAAGAGTGGGGCGTCGAACTGGTTGAAATCTCGATCCCGCCCCCGGGACTGGAACAGCAGTCGCAGTGGCTCCAAATCCGCAAGGAACGCCCCGACTGGGTGACCTTCTGGGGGGCCGGTTCGGGCATGAACTCGACCGCGATGACCAATGCAGCACGCGTCGGCTTCCCGCGCGACCGGATGATATATGTGACCTTCGGCGCTGCCGAAGAGGACATGTTCCCCGCGGGTGACGCGGCCAAGGGCACCTTTGCCATGGCCAATGCTCTGCCCGGCGACCAGTTCCCGCTGGTTCAGGCGATCAAGGAACAGGTTTACGGCGCGGGTAAAGGCAACCTGGCCGAACCCGACCGCGTGGGCACGGTCTACTGGAACCGCGGGCTGGGTGCCGCCGTGACCTATATCGAGGCCTTGCGCGTCGCGCAGGAGATGCACGACAAGGTCGGTCAAGCGGTCACCGGAGCCGAATTCCGCGCCGGTTACGAGGCTCTCGTGATGGACGACGCCCGGCTCGAAGAGCTTGGCATCAAGGGCATGATCTCGCCGTTTCAGATGTCCTGCGCCGAAAACGCAGGCGCGGGCAAGTTCGCGATGATGCAGTGGGACGGCGACAAGTTCGTGCAGGTCACGGACTGGGAAGCGCCGCTGGACCCCGGGTACATCCGCGGTCTGGTCGAAGCGTCAGCGGCCAAGTTCGCCAGTGAAAACGGCATCACGCCACGCGAATGCTCCTGATCCGCGCGTGATCGGACACACGTGACACTGGGGCATCCGGTCATCGCGCCGGGTGCCCTTGGCCAACCCACCAACACGGACGGTTATCAGCAGATGACGGAAAGCACCGACAACATCCTCGAGATCGATACGATCGAGGTGATCTATGACAGCGTGATCGCAGCGTTGCACGATGTGTCGCTGACGGTGCCGCGGGGCAAAATCGTGGCCCTACTGGGCGGCAATGGCGCGGGAAAATCCACCACGCTCAAGGCGATCTCGACCATGCTAGCAGGCGAACGCGGCAAGGTGACCAAGGGCACGATCACCTATGACGGACAACCTGTCACCGATCAGGATCCCGCCGACATGGTGGGCCGCGGTCTGGTCCAGGTGCTCGAAGGACGCCGCTGCTTTGGCCACCTGACGGTCGAGGAAAACATCATCGCCGGTGCCTATTCCCGCAAGCTGAGCAAGGCCGAAATCCGCAACGAACTGGAAAAGATTTACACCTACTTCAACCGCTTGCGCGATCGCCGCAAAAGTCAGGCAGGCTACACCTCGGGCGGGGAACAGCAGATGGTCGCCGTGGCCCGCGCTATGATGGCACAACCCAAGATGCTGCTGCTGGACGAGCCGTCCATGGGCCTTGCCCCGCAGCTGGTGGCCGAGATTTTCAACATCGTGAACGACCTCAACCAGAAAGAGGGCGTGAGCATCCTGCTTGCCGAACAGAATACCAACGTCGCGCTGCGCAATGCCGATTACGGCTACATCATCGAAACCGGACACGTGATGCTGCACGGCACCGCCGAAAGCCTTCTGAACGATGACAAGGTCAAGGAACTGTACCTCGGCATCTCCAAGGAAGGCCGCAAGAACTTCCGTGATGTGCTGCGCGAAGAAGCGACGCACCACGCCGAACTCCACCACAGTTGAGCCACGCCATGAACGCAGACCCGACAGCAAACACCATGACGCCCGAGCGCGCCTTTCCCATCGGCGGACCGATCCTTGAGGTCAGGAACATCTCGCTCAGCTTTGGCGGCGTCAAAGCCATTACCGACACCTCGTTCAGCGTCCACGAACACGAAATCCGCGCAATTATCGGCCCGAACGGCGCAGGCAAAAGCTCGCTCTTGAACTGCATCAACGGCATCTACAAACCGCAAGAAGGCACCATTTCCTTCAAGGGGCGCGTGCTGGACAAGATCAGCCCGAACATCGTGGCCCAGATCGGTATCTCGCGCACGTTCCAGAACCTCGCGCTGTTCAAACGGATGTCCGTGCTCGACAACATCCTGGTGGGGCGCAAGCTGCACATGTCGGCAGGGTTCCTTCCCGTGGCCCTGCAACTGCCCAGTGCCCGCCGCGAAGAGCAGGCGAACCGCGACAGGTGCGAGGAAATCATCGACTTCCTCGAAATCCGCAATATCCGTGACACGCCGGTCGGCAAACTGCCCTATGGCCTGCAGAAAAAGGTCGAACTGGGCCGCGCCCTGGCGACCGAGGCGGACGTGCTGCTGTTGGACGAGCCGATGGCTGGCATGAACGTCGAGGAAAAGCGCGAAATGTGCCGCTTCATCCTCAAGGTCAACGATGAGTTGGGCACCACAATCGTGCTGATCGAACACGATATGGGCGTGGTCATGGACATCTCGGACAACGTGGTCGTGCTGGATTACGGCAAAATCATCGGCGACGGCCCGCCCGACGAGGTGCGCGCCAATCAGGAAGTTATCGACGCCTACCTCGGAGTGGCACATGACTGAATTTCTCTTTTTCATCGAAGTCGTTGTCGCAGGCTTGCTCGCCGGGACGATGTATTCGCTCGTCGCGTTGGGGTTCGTGCTGATCTACAAGGCGTCGTCCACGTTCAACTTTGCCCAAGGCGCAATGGTGTTTTTTGCCGTGCTGTCCTTTGTGGGTTTCATGGAACTGGGCATACCCTTTGTGCTCGCGTTTTTCGTCACCATCCTCCTGATGGCGCTGGTTGGCCTTGCAACCGAAAAGCTGGTGCTGAAACCGCTGCGAAACCAAAGCGAAGACACACTGCTCATGGCGACCATCGGCCTTGGGTTCGTGCTCGAAGGGCTGGCGCAGGCCGCTTGGGGCGTCGAGGTGCGACGGCTTGATCTGGGTATCCCCGATTTCCCGATCCAGTGGATCATCGATTCCACGGGCCTTTTTATCTCTGCGCTCGACGTGACCGCGGGGCTTGTGGCAGCGGCGCTGATCATCGCGCTGGCCCTGCTGTTCAAGTACACCAAGATGGGTCTGGGACTGCGCGCCGTTGCCGACGATCCCGGGGCCGCCAGTTCGATCGGCATTCCGCTGGGCAGCATCATGTTGATGGTGTGGACAGCGGCGGGCATCGTGGCTCTTGTGGCGGGGATGATGTGGGGCGCGCGCGCGGGCGTGCAATTTGCCCTTGTCGATCTCGCGCTCAAGGCGCTGCCCGTGCTGATCATCGGCGGCTTTTCATCCATCCCGGGCGCCATCGTCGGTGGGCTGATCATCGGGGCCACGGAAAAGGTGCTCGAGGTGTATGTCGGTCCCTATTTCGGCGGCGCCATCGAAGGCTGGGCGCCGTTTGTCCTTGCCATCTTCTTTTTGCTGTGGCGGCCCGAAGGCCTCTTCGGCGAAAAGATCATCCGTCGCGTTTAGGGAGGCAACACTATGTCCGACAAACCCGTATTCCTCAGCTATTCGCGCAGTGACCTGACCAATTTCGTGGTGCTGATGGGCCTCGGCCTCGCCGTGATCCCGATGGTTGTGCAGACCGATTACTGGTTTTCCTCCATCCTGATCCCGTGGCTCTGCCTGTCGCTTGCCGCCATCGGGCAACAGATCGTGATGGGCTATGCCGGTCAACTCGCCCTCGGGGCGGCCGGGTTCATGGCCGCAGGCGCTTTTGCGCTGTTCAACCTCGAACTGCGGCTCGAATTCATCCCCTTCCCGATCAACCTGATCCTCGCCGGGCTTGTGGCCGCGGTCTTTGGCATCCTCTTTGGTCTGCCGTCGTTGCGGGTGCGTGGCATCTACCTGATGGTCGCCACTCTGGCGTCGCAGTTCTTTATCATCTGGATGATCGACAAGTTCGGCTGGTTCAAAAACTACGACACCTCGGGCATCATCACCGCACAGGACATCGTCATCTTCGGACGCGAGTTCACTTCGCCCATGGAAATGTACTTTGTCGTGCTGGTGGTTGTGACGGTCCTGACCATCCTCGCCATCAACATGACGCGCGGCAGCACGGGCCGAAACTGGATGGCGGTGCGCGACATGGACATCGCGGCCGAAAGCATGGGCATCTCGCTTCTGCGCACCAAGCTTCAGGCTTTTGCCATCTCCGCCTTTTTCTGCGGCGTGGCGGGTGCACTGTTTGCCTTCACCTATCTCAAATCGATGGAGCCGGTGGCCTTCGACATCAAACTGTCGTTCCGCATTCTGTTCATGGTGATCCTCGGTGGTCTGGGCACGATCAACGGCGCGTTCATCGGGGCGGCGTTCATACTGCTGTTCCCCGTGGTCCTCAACACGCTGGGCAACGAGATATTCCACGGCATGATCGATGCCACCATCATCTCGTCCATCGAACTGGTTGTGTTCGGCGTGCTGATCATCGTTTTCATGATCTATGAACCACTGGGCATGGCCAAGCTGTGGGACAACATCAAGACGCGGTTCAAATCAAGCCGCGTCCCGGACCCCACGCTGGTGCAAACGCGCAAGAACACCTGATCGGCGCGCGCTATGGACCGACATCTCAAATTGATCCTCGCGCTGCTGGTCGGCGTGGGGATCGGTCTGTTTTTCGACAATGACCTGAGCGCACTCTTTGGCGGCAGATAGGTTTGGGGGTTCTGCCCCTACTCTGCCGCCACCGATGCGCTGTCTTCAGCCTTTTCCACCCGCACGGCCGAAAACTTGAACTCCGGGATCTTGCCGTAGGGATCCAGCGCAGGATTAGTCAGGATATTCGCCGCCGCCTCGACATATGCAAAGGGCAGGAACACGTTGCCTTCGGACACCGCGCGGTCCGACCGGGCCAGCACAGTGATACTGCCGCGGCGCGTCGTCAGGCGGATGTAGTCGCCAGGTTGTACCCCCAGATCCCGCAAGCTGCGCGGGTGCAGCGAACAATTCGCCTCGGGCTCCACCGCGTCCAGCACCATCGACCGCCGCGTCATCGACCCGGTGTGCCAGTGTTCGAGCTGTCGCCCGGTGATCAGGACAAACGGGTACTCCGCATCCGGCACCTCGTCAGGCGGCAGAACGCTGGCGGGCGTAAACCGTGCGCGCCCGTCAGGCCGGGGGAACCCTTCGGCAAAGACAATCGACTGGCCCGGATCTTCGGGGCTGAGCGATGGGTAGGTCACCGCCGTTTCTTCCAGCCGTTCCCACGTGATATTGTCCAGCGACCGCATATTCAGCTTCATCTCGGCAAACACCTCGGACGGGTGCGAATACGTCCAATCAAGGCCCAGCCGTTTGGCCAGTTCCACCTCGATCCACCAGTCTTCCTTCGCCTCGCCGGGTGGCGGTGTGACGGGTCGGCCCATCTGCACCTGCCGGTTGGTATTGGTCACGGTGCCGGATTTTTCGTACCACGCCGACGACGGCAGGATCACGTCGGCATAGTTCGCCGTTTCGGTCAGAAAGATATCCTGCACCACCAGATGTTCGAGCTTGGCCAGCGCCGCGCGCGCGTGATCGGAATCCGGGTCCGACATCGCCGGGTTTTCGCCCAGAATGTACATGCTGCGAATGTCACCCGCGTGGATCGCATCCATGATCTCGACCACGGTCAGACCCTTTTGGTCCGAAAAATCCTGCGACGCCCAGACATCGGTAAAAGCCGAGCGCACGCCGTCATCCGTCACCGACTGATAATCCGGCAAAAACATCGGGATCAGACCCGCATCCGACGCGCCCTGCACGTTGTTCTGCCCCCGCAGCGGGTGCAGGCCCGCACCGGGCCGCCCCACCTGCCCGCACATCAGCGCCAGACTAATGAGGCAGCGCGAGTTGTCGGTGCCGTGGATGTGCTGGCTGACGCCCATCCCCCAAAAGATCATCGCCGCTTTGGCGTTGGCAAAGGTGCGCGCCACGTCGCGCAGAACCTCGGCGTCGATGCCGCAGATCGGTGCCATCTTCTCGGGCGGGAAACCCTTGAGATGCTCTTTCATTGCATCCCAGTTTTCGGTCATCGCCTGAATGTACTGCCGGTCATAGAGCTCTTCTTCGACGATGGTGTGCATGATCGCGTTCAGCATCGACACATCCGCGCCGGGCTTGAACTGCAGCATGTGGCTGGCAAAGCGTTTCAGCCCATGCCCGCGCGGATCCATCACGATGAGCTTCCCGCCGCGTTTCACGAACTGCTTGAAATAGGTCGCAGCAACCGGGTGGTTTTCCATCGGGTTGCAGCCGATGGCGATGGCCACGTCCGCATTCTCGATCTCGTTGAACGTGGCCGACACGGCCCCAGACCCAACATTTTCCAGCAGTGCGGCAACGGACGACGCGTGGCATAGCCGCGTGCAGTGATCGACGTTGTTGTGGCCAAAGCCCTGGCGGATCAGCTTCTGAAACAGATACGCCTCTTCGTTGGAGCACTTCGCCGACCCAAAGCCCGCAATATACGTCGGCTTTTGATCGCGCAGCCGTGCCATGCCGCCTGCCGCGACATCCAGCGCCTCGTCCCAGCTGGCTTCGCGGAAATGGGTGCGCCAATTGGCCGGATCGACGTTCAGCCCCTTTTCCGGGGCGTCCTCGCGGCGGATCAGCGGCTTGGTCAGGCGATGCGGATGGTGGATGTAGTCAAACCCGAACCGCCCCTTGACGCACAGCCGGTTTTCATTGGCCGGACCGTCAATGCCTTCGACATATTTGATCTTGTCGTCCTTGACCTTGAAGCTGATCTGGCACCCCACCCCGCAATAGGGACAGACGCTTTTGACCTCGCGGTCGAAATCCTTGCTGTCACCGGCCTGATCGTCATCCAGAACGGTGGCGGGCATCAGCGCGCCCGTGGGGCAAGCCTGCACGCATTCGCCACACGCCACGCACGATGACGCGCCCATCGGGTCGTCCTGATCAAACACGATCTTGGACCCGGCGCCACGGCCCGCCATCCCGATCACGTCGTTGACCTGCACGTCGCGGCACGCGCGAACACAAAGGTTGCAGTTGATGCAGGCATCCAGATTGACCCGCATCGCCACGTGGCTGTCATCCAGCAGCGGCACATGTTCGGGTGCTTTGGGCGGAAAGCGGCTGTCGCTCACGCCGCTTAGCTCGGCCATGTCCCAGAAATGCGACGACGCGTCGTGGCGCACCGCGGGCTGGTCGGCGGCGAGAAGTTCCATCACCATCTCGCGCGATTTCTGGGCCCGTGCGGTTTCTGTCTGAACGACCATGCCGTCGGCCACGGGCCGGATGCAGGACGCCACCAGCGTGCGCTCTCCCTCGACCTCGACCATGCAGGCGCGGCAGTTTCCATCGGGCGTGTAGCCCTTGGCGGGCTTGTGACACAGATGCGGGATTTTCAGCCCGCGGCCATGGGCGGCCTCCCAGATGGTGTAGCCCTCGGGGACTGTGACGTCTTCGCCGTTGAGGCTGAAGGTGATCATGTTGACCTGCGCACCGTCTGGCATCTCAGATCTCCTCGCCAAAATGTTTCATCACTGACCGGATCGGGTTGGGTGCCGCCTGCCCCAGCCCGCAGATGGACGCATCGCCCATGACCTGGCACAGGTCTGTCAGCAGGTCCTGATCCCAACTGTCGGCCTGCATCAACTGCACCGCCTTTTCGCAGCCCGCCCGGCACGGCGTGCACTGACCACAGCTTTCATCCTCGAAGAACCGCAGCATGTTCAGCGCGGCCCCCCGTGCGCTGTCCTGATCCGACAAGACGACAACCGCCGCCGAGCCGATAAACGTGCCCAAGGGCTGCAGCGTGTCGAAATCCAGCGGCACATCGTCGATGCGCGCGGGCAAAAGACCCGAGGATGGACCGCCCGGCTGATAGGCTTTGAAGGTGTGCCCCTCCAGCATACCGCCCGCCGCCTCGATGATGTCGAGGATGGTCGACCCCGCTGGCAGCAGATACACGCCCGGTGCCTTCACCCGGCCCGACACCGAATAGCTGCGCAGGCCGGTGCGCCCATTCTTTTCGACACTGTTCAGCACTTCCGGTCCCTCGCGGCACACCCGCGCCACCCAGTGCAGGGTTTCGATGTTGTGCACCAGTGTCGGGCGGTCAAAGATACCCACCTGCGCCACAAACGGCGGGCGGTGGCGCGGCAAGCCGCGCTTGCCCTCGATCGACTCGATCATCGCGCTTTCTTCGCCGCAGATATAGGCACCAGCCCCGCGCCGCAGGTCGATATAGCCGGGCGCCACGATCCCCGCCTCTTCCAGTGCCGCAATCTCGCGCAGCAGGATCTCGCGCACTGCAGGGTATTCGTCGCGCAGGTAGATAAACGCCGTGTCCGCCTCGACCGCCCAGGACGCGATCAGCATCCCTTCGAGGAACAGGTGCGGCGTGCGCTCCAGATAGTAGCGGTCCTTGAACGTGCCCGGCTCGCCCTCGTCGCCGTTCACGGCCAGATATCGCGGCCCGGGGTTCGCACGGACAAAGCCCCACTTCTTGCCCGACGGAAACCCCGCCCCGCCAAGCCCGCGCAAGCCGCTGGCCAGGACCGTTTCCTGTACCGCCTCCCAGTCGCCATTGGCACGCAGCTGGGCCAGCGTCTCGTACCCACCCTCGGCGCGATAGGCCGCCAACCCTTCGTAGTCCGGGACATGCGTGTGCATGTCGTCATGCATGATCGCGGCCGTCACCAGTTCCGGCGTCGCGTGGTCAATGTGGTTGTGCCCGATCTCAAGCACAGGCGCAGTGTCGCACCGGCCCATGCACGGCGCGCGCAGCACGCGCACTTGGCTTGGGTCCAGCCCGTCCTGCAATGCCTGATGCAACTGCTCTGCCCCGGCCAATTCGCACGACAGCGAGTCGCACACCCGGATGGTCAGTGCAGGCGGCGGCGTGTCCTCGGGCCTTACCACGTCGAAATGAGCATAGAACGTCGCGACCTCATACACCTCAGCCTGCGCCAGCCGCATCTCATGCGCCAAGGCTGCGATGTGATCTGCGGACAAATGGCCGTACGCATCCTGAACGAGGTGCAGGAATTCGATCAGCAGATCGCGGCGCCGCGGCTGATCGCCCAGCAGATCGCAGACCTCTTGCAACGCCTTATCGGTGAATTGCCTGCCTTTGGGCTGCTTGCGGGACTTGCCGGTCCCCTTCTTTTTCCAAACGCCGTTTTGGGTATCCAGCGGGGCCATGTCACCACCTTGCGCACTGTCGTTCCTGCCCAAACGCTTACATCAGCAGAACTGACCGTCAATTCCATAAAATTGATGTTGCGATAATTTGGGCTTATGGCGCGTCGCGGCAAACACGCCGCAGCGCATCCACGGTGGGCAACGTCAGATCGCGCGATCGCGTAAACAGGCACACCTGCATGTCCAAGGCGGGCTCCACCAGCTTTAACGCCTGCACGCCGGACATCGGACCGAACAGGTCAACCATGTGCTCCGGGACGATGGTGGCCGCGGCCCCCTCACCCGCCAGCACAACCGACGCCAGAAAACCGCTCGACGCCGCGATGATCTGCGGCGCAAGGCCTTGGTCCCGGAACACCTTGTCGATGATCCGGCGGTTCTGCATGGTCGGTTCCAGCAAGCAAAGCGGCAATTCCGCCGCCTGTTCCCACGTGATCGTGTCGTTCGCATCAGGGCGCATTTGGTCCGGCACAAGCAGCAGGTACCGTTCATCATAAACCGGGTCGATCTGGTGCAAGTGGGTCGTCAGCCCCTCGCCGTAGGTAAAGCCCGCGTCGAACTGGCCACTGTCCACACCCTGCTGCACGGCCAGCGATGACGCGGTGTGCAGGCGGGCCGTGATGCCCGGATGTCTGACGCGCAGGCGATTGATGGCGCGCGCGGCATAGATGACCGCTGTGGGAATTATTCCCACAGATAGAGAGCCCGTGATTTCTCCGGTGGCAGACCGAATGTCTTGCTCCATGATCTTGAGGTCGTCCATGATCTTGTGCGCATGCCGCAGCATCGCCTCACCTTCCGAAGTGAAGCCCTGAAACCGGTTGCCGCGTTTGACCAAGGCGACGCCCAGACCCTCTTCGATCTTGCGTAGGCGCATGGAAAACGCCGGCTGCGACACGCCGCAATCTTCGGCGGCGCGGGCAAAGTGCTTGCGCCGCGCCAGCGCGGTCAAAAATTCCATGTCTCTGAGGCTGAGCACGCCGAAGGTCCGCAAATCTGTCGCTGTTCAGCGATACCTACGCGATGGCTGCCGCGTCGGCAAACGGCGGCTTACTTGGCACCGCGCCGCGCACGCGCGCCACCACGACGGGCGGGACGCGGCACCTGCAGGGAAAGCGGGACCAGCGGTGTGTTGATCGATTGCAGCAACAGATCGCAAAACACGGCAACGGCAGGCGAACAGCCCGCAAAGGGGCGCGCAGTCTCGTAGGCATGCGTTGCCTCCTGCACATAGCTGGCGTTGCCGCGCAGCGCCCCCAGCCACTGCAGATAGCCCAGGTGACCCATCTCCGTTGCCTGCGCCGGAGGCACCTCGCCGACATCAAGCTGTGCAATTGTACGGATTAAAAGCATGAACGCGCCTGCTTACCAATTGATACAGCGGGACAAGCGGCAGCTTGCCCCGCGAAATTTGCCCTAGCTCGCACCACCGGTCGACAGCGCATCAAGCAGCGTGCCGAGGTTGTGCTGGAACATCGCCAGATAGCTTGTCGCCGGACCGCCCCGCTCGGACAATGCGTCCGAGAACAGACGTCCCCCGATCTCGATCCCGGTCTCTTCGGAAATCTGCTGCACCAGTGCCGGGCTGGTGATGTTTTCAACAAACAGCGCGGCCACCTTTTCCTGGCGCAACTGATCGATCAGCGCAGCCAGCTCTTGCGCGGATGGCTCGGCTTCGGTGTCGATGCCAACCGGGGCAAGGAAGTTCAGCCCATAAGCATCCGCGAGATAACCAAAGGCATCATGCGCGGTTACAACGGTGCGGCGGTCCGCAGGCAGTTCGGCAAGCTTGGCCTTGGTTTCGGCGTCCAAGGCCGTCAGCTGCGCGATATAGGCGTCGGCGTTCGCCTTGAATTGATCGGCATGATCCGGCAGCACCTCGGTCATCGCCGCGGCGATGTTCTGGACATAAATGACGCCGTTGGTCAGCGCGTTCCACGCATGCGGGTCCACTTCACCATCGACCATGACAGGGGTCACGCCTTGGGTGGCGACAAACACCGCGCCGTCGGTGCCTGATTCAGCGATCAGTGTGTCCGACCACGTCTCGAACCCCATGCCGTTGACAAAGATCAGGTCGGCTTCGGCCACCGCTTTGGCATCCGCCACCGACGGCTGATAAACATGCGCGTCCGCGTCGGGCCCCACGATCGTGGTCACGCTGGCATGCTCGCCAACCACCTGTTCGACCATGTCGCCCAAGATCGAAAAGCTGGCCACAACTTTCAGGTCATGCGCTGCTGCAGGCAGCGCGCCAAGCGCCAGAATAACCGCGGACAGCCCGGCGGCGATGGATTTTGCAAATGTCATTGATGTCTCTCCTTCTGAGGGGTTTGTGGGATAGGGGTGGTGTTCTGGCGGCCCTGCCTGCGCAGGCGTCCACCAAATCCAAGCGGGCCAAACACGGCCGATATGATGAAAAAACCGCCTGCGGTCAGCACGATCGCGGGACCGGACGGGGTTTCGGGCAACAGGTACGACAGTGTCAGGCCGATCCAACAGCTCGCCAGCGCGATCAGGAAGCCCAGGCCCAACTGTCCGGTGATCGTGCTTGACCAATAGCGCGCCGAGGTTGCGGGCAGGATCATCAGCCCCACAGCCATCAGCGTGCCCAGCGTCTTGAACGCGGCAATCAGATTGAGCACCAAAAGCAGCATGAACGCCTGTTCGATCAACCAGGGCCGCCGCGTCTGCGCCTCAAAGAACACTGGGTCGCAGGTGCTGACGATCAGCGGCCGCAACAGCACGGCGAACGTCACCAGCGTGATCGTCGCCACCGCACCGACAAGGATCAAAGAGGCATCATCAATCCCCAGAATTGACCCGAAGAGAAAGCTCTTGAGTGGCACCGCGGACCCCGCCGCCGACAGGATGAATATCCCAACCGCCAAGGCGATCAGGTAAAGCGAGGCAAGGCTCGCATCGGAACGCAGAATGGTCTTGCGCGCCAGAAACGCGGTCAGGATGGCCACGCCCACACCCGCGATAAGCCCGCCGATCAACAGGGACGCAACCGACAGGCCAGCGGTGACAAAGCCGATCACCACGCCGGGCGTTATCGCATGCGCCATCGCCTCCCCGGCCAAAGACAGCCGCCGCAGCACAAGGAATGCGCCCACAGGTGCAACCGATGCCGACAGCACCGTTGTCGCGACGAACGCGCGGCGCATAAAGGCAAAGCTCCACATCTCGGCAAACAACTCAAACATGGGCTGCGTCCGGTTCTGCAGGGCGGAACATCCACGCCGCCTGGCTGGCGGACAGGTAATTCTGCGCCACCAGCCGTTCCGGCGTCAGCACGGCGTCCACGGCGCCAAAACTCGCGGTTTCCGCGCCCAAAAGAAGTGCGTGGCTGCAATGATCCAGCACCGACGACAGGTCGTGGACCACCAGCACCACCGCCCGCCCCTCTGTGCGCCAGTGGTCAATGATCGACAGCAAATGCGCCTCGGTGTTTTGGTCCACAGCGGCAAAGGGTTCGTCGAGCAGGATCAGGTCAGCGTCCTGCATGATCACGCGGGCAAACAGCGCGCGCTGCAGTTGACCGCCGGACAGCGTGTGCAGCGACTGATCCGCGATGTTGAGGACGCCCGCAGCCTCCAGTGCAGCATCAACCCGGTCGCGCGTCGCCCGATCCAGCCGCCCGCGCAAACCGAACCCTTTCCACGCGCCCATCGCTGCAAGGTCGCGGACACGCAGCGGAAAGCGGCGGTCAAATTCGGTCATCTGCGCGAGGTACCCGATGTCGCGCGGGGGGCCATCCGGCCAGGTCAGGCGCCCGGAAACAGGTTCAACAAGGCCCAGCAACATCTTGATAAACGTGCTTTTTCCTGCGCCATTCGCGCCAAGCACCGCCAGCGTTGCACCCCGTTCGATATCCATGGACAGGCCGCGAAACAGCGTCAGACCCGGGTGACCCAGCGCGATGTTGCGGATCTCGGCCACGGGCGCCATCACAGCACCGCCAGTATGATCAGCCACAGCACAGCCGACGCGGCCAAGGCGCTGGCAACCAGCGACAGCGTGCTCATGCCGGTCAGGCAAAAACCGCCCGCGCCGCGTTTGGCCTCGCGGCTCAAGCGTGCCGCCCATAGCGCCGGGCGCCAGTCAGGT
>JBCBCR010000011.1:0-31293 GCA_038530495.1 Pseudomonadota bacterium
CGGCAGCGGACGGCATCCTGATCGTGCACCCGAACTGGTGGGGCAAGCCGCCCGCAATCCTTGCGGGCTGGATGGACCGTGTTCTGGTGCCCGGCGTGGCCTACCGCCTGCCCACGGCTGACGGACGGCCCGACCCGCTCTTGCAGATGCGGCACGCGGTTGTGTTCAACACCTCCGACACCGAAGCAGAGCGTGAACGCCTGGAACTGGGCGATCCGCTGCAAGCGATCTGGACCCGCTGCGTGCTGCCCTATTGCGGGGCCGAAGATGTGCACCGCCATGTGTTCCGCCCGGTGGTGGGCAGCACGGATGCCGCGCGCGCCGGTTGGTTGCGGGAGGTTGGCGACATCTGCGGAACCGTATTCAGCTCGTGATACAGGTCAGTCCGCGTGAATGTCCGCGCGCATGCGGCCCAGGTGATCGTCCCATCCCTTGTCCAGGGCGAGCGTCAGGCCAAACGCCTCCACGCCCTGCGGCAACCCCTCGTGAACCAGCGACAGCTCGGTACCGCCCGCAACCTCGCGCAGCGAAAAGCGGACCGTGCTGGACAGCCCGCCCATCGGCGCAATGGAAAAGGTGTATTCCAGCCGCGTGAACGGCTCGGCCACCAGCACCTCGCCCCACATCAGCTTGTCACCGCTGTCGACCCCGAACATCTCGTAAGGGCCATTGGTCAGCGGCGCGGCAGGTTTGTGAAACCAGATCGCCAGCTTGTCGGGATCGGTCAGGTAGGCCCAAACCGTCGCCGGAGCGGCCCGAAGGTAGATGGTTTTGCGCAACACGGTGTCGGTCATTGCAGGTCCCTTTCGATGTCGGATTTCAAGGCAGCCAGGCGATCATCCCAGAACGCGTCAAAGAAGCTGAACCAGTCAAAGACCTGTTTCAGCCCGTCGGGGTTCAACGCGTTCAGGCGCGACCGCCCGCTGGTCTGGACGGTGATCAGGTCGCCGTCCTGCAGGATCGACAGATGTTTTTTCACCGCGGCGCGGGTCATGTCGAACTGGTCCGCCACTTCGGCGATGGTCATGGTGTTGGCCGCCAGCAGGCGTAGGATGCTGCGCCGCGTGGGATCGGCCAGCGCGCGAAACGCCATCTGCTCCGACCCGGTCATCGCGCCACCGGGACAAAGTCGAACGCGCCGTCCTGGTACAGGTACGCGACGCAAGGCGTCGTCTGCCACTCCGCGTCAGCTACTTCCAGAAGGCGGATCGGATCGGCATGGGTCAGCAGCGGGGCTGCGGCCAAAACGGCAGCGGCAAGCCAAGCGGTTCGGGACATGGGACGGCCTCATAAATGATACTCTTTGGTATCACATATATATGAAACCCTTTGGTATCACGTCAACCCCCCTGCCCCGCGCCCCCTCCGATCGCCTGCGACAACGCGGCGGCGGCGTCGATCACCGCGCGGCTCAACGACTCGATCTGGTCCGCGCCCACACGGCTGGTGGGGCCAGAGACGGATATGCCCGCCACCGCCTCGCGGTTCATGTCGAATACCGGGGCCGCGATGCAGCGCATCCCGAGGTTCTTTTCCTCTTCGTCGATGGCGTAGCCACGGCTGCGGATCTCGTCCAACGCGGCACCCAAGTCCGCGCGGTCCACCAGCGTGTGCGGCGTGAACCGTTCGGGCGGATGCTCAGCATACCACCGATCCAGCCGCGCGGCGTCCATCTGCGCCAACAGCGCCTTGCCAATCCCCGACGAATGCATCGGCGACAGCGTGCCGGGCGGAAAGAACGCGCGGATGCTTTCATGCGTCTCCACCTGGCTGAGAAACAGGACCATGCCCCCGCGTTCCGCGCCCAGGTTCGCGGTCTCGCCCGTCGCCTCCATCAGCTTGCGCAGGATCGGGCGCGCGCGATCCACCAGACTGGTGCGTCGCAGAAACCGCGCGCCAATGACAAAGGCGCGCGGCCCGATGTGCCAGACCTGTTCGCCGGCATCAAATTCCACCAATCCGCGCCCTTCGAGCGTAACAAGGATGCGGTACACCGTGGCGGGTGATTGTCCGGTCTCGGCGGCCAAAGCCGACAGCGGCTTGCCCTGCGCCTCGCTCAGGTACTCGAACACCTGCATCGCCCGATCGAGCGATTTGATCGTGTTCTGGTCGGTCTTGTCGTCCCATCCGCGGGGACGACCTCGGGCGCGCCGGGGTGAGATATCGGGTGATTCTGGGGCTTCCATGCGCACCTCCGCATCTTGATGAAAATTATTTTCACCATATGAAAAATGTAACACGCTGTCCTGATTGCATAATTTTGCCCGGGCGCAAAATGAAAAATGATTTCAAAAAAATTTCACGCCGCAGCGCACTATATTACACAGCTCGAACCGCATCAGGAGGAGTCGGTCATGAGCTTTCAAAACCCGGTTTTCATTCCAGGACCCACAAACATCCCGGGATCCCTGCGCAAAGCCTGCGACATGCCCACGATCGACCACCGGTCGCCGCTGTTTGGCAACATCCTCCACCCGGCACGCGATGGCGTGCAGCAGGTGCTGAAATCGCAAAGCGCCGAAGTGTTCATCTTTCCCTCTACCGGCACGGGCGGCTGGGAAACCGCGCTGACCAACACGCTCAGCGCCGGTGACACCGTTCTGGCCGCGCGCAACGGCATGTTCTCGCACCGCTGGATCGACATGTGCCAGCGCCACGGCCTGCAGGTCGAGATCGTCGAAACCCCGTGGGGCGACGGCATCCCGGCCGACCGCTATGCCGACATCCTCGCTGCTGACACCGGGCACAAGATCAAGGCCGTGCTGGCCACCCACAACGAAACCGCCACCGGCGTGGTGTCCGACATCGGTGCCATCCGGCAGGCGATGGATGCGGCGGGCCACCCTGCCCTTTTGTTTGTCGACGGCGTGTCGTCGATCGGGTCGATGGATTTCCGGTTTGATGACTGGGCTGTCGACGTGGCTGTCACCGGGTCACAAAAGGGGTTCATGCTGCCCGCGGGCCTCGCCATCGTCGGCTTTAGCGCCAAGGCGATGGCCGCGACGAAAAACGCTGGCCTGCCGCGCACCTTCTTTGACGTGCATGACATGCTGAACGGCTACGCCAATTCTGCCTATCCCTACACGCCCAGCGTCGGGCTGATGAACGGGCTGAACGAGGCGTGCAAGATGCTGCTGGACGAAGGGCTGGAGAATGTCTTTGCCCGCCACCGCCGCATCGCGGACGGCGTGCGTGCCGCCGTGGGCGCATGGGGCCTGCAGCTGTGTGCCAACACACCTGCGGTTTATTCAGACAGCGTCAGCGCGATCCGCACGCCTGCGGGCTTCAACGCCACCGACATCGTCACCCACGCCGCCGAAACCTACGGCGTCGCCTTTGGCGTCGGTCTTGGCGAGGTCGCGGGGAAGGTTTTCCGCATTGGGCACTTGGGCAGTCTGACGGACGTGATGGCCCTGTCGGGCATCGCCACCGCGGAAATGTGCATGGTCGATCTTGGCCTCGACATTACCCTTGGCTCGGGCGTCGCCGCCGCCCAAGAGGTGTACCGCGCCGGTACCAAACAACCCCAAAAGGATGCAGCCTGATGAAAGACATCGTCGACAACATCCCCAGCTATGACGACATGCTGACCGCACATGAGCGGATCAAACCGCATATCCGCCGCACGCCGATCCGCACGTCGGACTTCCTCAATGAACTGACGGGCGCGCAGCTGTTTTTCAAATGCGAAAACTTTCAAGAACCCGGCGCGTTCAAGGTGCGCGGGGCGACCAATGCGGTCTTTGGTCTGGATGATGCGCAGGCGGCCAAGGGGGTGGCGACGCATTCCTCGGGCAACCACGCCTCGTGCCTGTCCTATGCTGCGATGCGCCGCGGTATCCCCTGCAACGTCGTGATGCCGCGCACCGCCCCGCAGGCGAAAAAGGACACGGTGCGCCGCTATGGCGGGCAGATCACCGAATGCGAACCCTCGACCACGTCGCGCGAAGAAACCTTTGCCAAGGTGCAGGCCGCCACGGGCGGTGACTTTGTGCACCCCTATAACGATCCGCGTGTGATCGCGGGGCAAGGGACCTGTTCCAAGGAGTTCATGGAGCAGGTGGACGGGCTCGACATGATGGTGGCCCCCATTGGTGGCGGCGGCATGATCTCGGGCACCTGCCTGACCCTGTCGACCCTTGCGCCCGAGGTGCAGATCATCGCCGCCGAACCGGAACAGGCCGACGACGCCTATCGCAGTTTCAAAGCCGGACACATCATCGCCGATGATGCGCCCAAGACAATTGCCGACGGTCTGCTGGTGCCGCTCAAGGAACGCACATGGCATTTCGTGTCGAACTACGTGACAGACATCCACACAGCCTCTGATGCCGAGATCATCGACGCCATGAAGCTAAGCTGGAAGCACTTGCGCATGGTGATCGAGGCCAGTTGTGCCGTGCCGCTCGCGATCATTCTCAAGAACAAGGAACGTTTTGCAGGCAAGCGTGTGGGTGTGATCATCACCGGCGGCAACGTGGATCTCGACCGGCTGCCCTGGCTGGGCTAATCGGCCCTTTTCATCCCGCAGAGTTTCCGATAGGAAACATCCGTAACCTTTAAGAACCGGCGGACCCCTTCCCAATCCGCCCTCCCCGACCCCATCAGCAGGAGCGATCCGATGAAAGACATGAGCTTTTTCGACGACTACGAAGTGGGCTTTGACATCCCCGCCAAGCCCGGCATGGACGAGGCTGACATCCAGACGCCGTGCCTTGTGCTCGACCTCGACGCGCTGGAGCGCAACATCAAGAAAATGGGCGATTACGCCAAGGCACACGGCATGCGCCACCGCGTGCACGGCAAGATGCACAAGTCCGTGGACGTGGCGCAGATGCAGGTCGAGCTGGGCGGCGCCTGCGGCGTGTGTTGTCAAAAGGTGAGCGAAGCCGAGGTCTTTGCCCGCGGCGGGATCAAGGACGTTCTGGTGTCAAACCAGGTGCGCGACCCGGCCAAGATCGACCGACTGGCGCGGATGCCGAAACTGGGCGCGCGCACGATCTGCTGTGTCGACGACATCGACAACGTGGCCGATCTGTCCGAGGCGGCGACTCGTCACGGCACGCAGGTCGAGTGCCTGGTCGAGATCGACTGCGGCGCGGGCCGCTGCGGCGTGACCACGACGCCCGCGGTGATCGAGATTGCCAAGGCCATCGACGCGGCCCCGGGCCTCAAGTTTGCCGGCATTCAGGCCTACCAGGGCGCGATGCAGCACCTCGACGATTATGACGAACGGCAGGGCAAGACCCAGATCGCCATCGACATGGTGCGCGACGCCGTGGACGGGCTGAAGGCCGAAGGGCTCGAATGCGACATCGTCGGCGGCGGCGGCACCGGCAGCTACTATTTCGAAAGCAATTCCGGCGTGTACAACGAATTGCAGTGCGGCTCCTACGCGTTCATGGACGCGGATTATGGCCGCATCCTCGACAAGGACGGCAAGCGCATCGACCGCGGCGAGTGGGAGAACGCGTTCTTCATTCTGACTTCGGTGATGAGCCACGCCAAGGCCGACAAGGCCATCGTGGACGCGGGCCTCAAGGTGCAGTCGGTCGACAGCGGCCTGCCGGTGATCTACGGGCGCGACGACGTGCAATACGTCAAATGCTCGGACGAGCATGGCGTCGTCATGGACGAGGGCGGCGTGCTGAAGGTCAACGACAAGCTGAAGCTGGTGCCGGGCCACTGCGATCCCACCGCCAATGTGCACGACTGGTATGTCGGCGTGCGCGGTGGCAAGGTCGAGGTGGTGTGGCCTGTATCGGCCCGCGGTCGCGCTTATTGATTTCGGGTCAGGTTCCTGACCCGACCATCCGGGGGGCCAGCCCCCCGGACCCTCCGAGGTATTTTTAGCTAGAAGAAAACATGCCGTGGCCTTGGGGTGCGGTAAGCGGAGAACTATCATGTGGATTGTGCCCGAGCGCGAGATTGCCGGATTGATGACGCGGGAGGCGGCGTTTGACGCGGTCGAGCAGGTCTTTGCCGCGATGGCGGCGGGTGATGCCTACAACTTCCCGGTGGTGCGCGAGGCGATCGGGCACGAGGACGCGCTTTATGGGTTCAAGGGCGGGTTTGACCGGGCCGGGCTGACACTGGGGCTGAAGGCCGGGGGCTACTGGCCGCACAACCTTGAACGGCGCGAGCTGATCAACCACCAGTCGACCGTGTTCCTGTTTGATCCCGACACCGGCAAGGCGCAGGCGATGGTGGGCGGCAACCTGCTGACCGCGTTGCGGACCGCCGCCGCATCGTCGGTGTCGATCAAGCATCTGGCGCGGCAGGACGCCAAGGTCATGGGCATGATCGGCGCGGGCCACCAGGCGACGTTCCAGCTGCGTGCCGCACTCGAGCAGCGGAAGTTCGACAAGGTCATCGGCTGGAACTACCACCCCGAGATGCTGCCCAATATCGAAAAGGTCGCGGCCGAGGCTGGTGTGCCGTTTGAGGCGGTCGACCTGCCGGGCATGGCCGAGGCGGATGTGATCATCTCGATCACCTCGGCCTTTGCCCCGTCGCTGATGGCCGATCACGTCAGCCCGGGCACCCACATCGCCTGCATGGGCACCGACACCAAAGGCAAGCAAGAGGTCGAGGCCGCCTTGCTGGCCCGCGCGACCGTATTTACCGACGAGGTCGCGCAGTCGGTCAGCATTGGCGAGGCGCAGCACGCAATGGCCGAAGGCCTGATTGCCGAGGCTGACGTGCATCAGGTGGGTGCCGTGATCAACGGCACGCATCCAGGGCGCGAGAGCGACGATCAGATCACCCTGTTCGATGGCACTGGTGTGGGTCTTCAGGACCTCGCCGTCGCAGCCAGCGTGGTGGACCTGGCCATCGCCAAAGGCATCGCAATCGAGGTCGATTTCTAGAGATCGCAGAAGATGTGGAACCGGTTGCCGTAAGGGTCGCGCACCGTGAACTGCCGCAGGCCGTAGTCCGTGTTCTGCAGTGGCGAAACGATGTCGGCCCCGCGGGCAACCAGCGCTGAGTGCGCGGCATCAAGCTCGGCAGAAAAGATCCAGAACGTGGCCGGTGAGATGTCACTCGCCGCCTCGCGAAAGAAGATCGCGCAATCGCCGTGGGCCACGGCACCGATGCGCCCTTCGGCATTGTACCAAGCGATCTCGAACCCCAGCGTGTCGCGGTAGTATTCCTGCGCCGCCCGCACATCCGGCACCGGCAGTTCCGGCGTGGGTGGGGCAAGGCGGAAATCGGTCACAACCCGGGTCCGCCGCGTTGCACGGTGTAGGGCGTGTCAAACCAGTGCTCCTGCAGGTTCGCGCCCTCTCCGATCCGGTCGATCACCGCGAAAAGGCCCGGCGCGTGCAGCGGCGTCAGCACCCCGTGCCACGTGCCCCGGTGAAAGTTCACCGCCTGCCCCGGCGCGGTTTCGAATGCCAGCGGGGTGCCGGGGGCGCCGCCATCATCCGGCGCGACGATGACCAGAAACGGGTCCATGCTCATCGGGACAAAGCATTGCGAGCCGTCCGGGTGCCGCTCCATCATGTCGAGGGTCAGGGGCAGCGCGCGCGGTTCGGCCTGAAACAGGCTGACACCCGCACGCCCATCGCTGAAATCCAAGGTGGCCCGGTCGTGGTAGCGGCCGCACAGACCTTGATTGATGATCTTGTCTGGTGCCCCGCCGGTGTCGATCACGTCGCCAAAGGGGGCAAAAGCCAACGCATCCAGCGGTGCTATGGTCACCACGCGACTCATCTCCCCAGCTTGTCGATCAGGCGCAACTCGGCGATGCGCTCGACCTGTCGGCAGGCTTCGGCAAACTCGGTGGCGCGGTCGTTGCCCAGACGGCGGTGAAAC
Source organism: Pseudomonadota bacterium (assembly GCA_038530495.1). GTDB lineage: Bacteria > Pseudomonadota > Alphaproteobacteria > Rhodobacterales > Rhodobacteraceae > Tateyamaria. The sequence continues at coordinate 7,819 of JBCBCR010000011.1, forward strand.
GCCTCAAGGATCGACGCCTTGGTGTTGTCCTTGACAGCGATGATGAAGGGAAAGCCAAAGCGATCCGTGTAGCGCGCATTCAGATCGGTAAAGGTCGCACGTTCCGCGTCTGTCAGCATGTCGAGGCCGGCCTCCGCCTGCTCGGCGGTGCTGTCGGCGGTCAGTCGCCCGGCTGCCGCAAGCTTGCCCGCAAGGTCCGGGTGCGCCTGCAACACGCCCAGCCGCTGCGCGTCACTGGCGCTGCGGAACACCCGGGCAAGGGCCGAATGCACGCCCGCCGCACTGTCATGGGTCGGGCCCAGTTCCAGCGCGTGGGCCGCTTCGGCGATCCACGGACTGTGTTCAAAGATACCACCAAAGGCCGCGACAAAGGCGTCGCGATCCATCTCGGACGGGCGGTCCACCGTCACCGGCGGATGCGTCGCGGCCCAGTGTTCGGCAATCTGCAATCGGGTGGCGAACCACACGCCTTCGTGCCCCTGCATATACGCAATCGCCCGCTGCAAAGCCGCCGCACGGCTGGGGCGCCCGATCAGGCGGCAGTGCAAACCGATCGACATCATCTTGGGTGCGCCCGCGACCCCTTCGGCATAAAGCACGTCGAACGCGTCGCGTAGCGCGGCCTCGAACTGATCGCCCGCCGTGAACCCCGCCTGAATGGCAAAGCGCATGTCGTTGCAGTCCATCGTGTAGGGCACCACCAGCTGGTCGCGGTCGCCGTAGCGCACCCAATAGGGCAGATCGTCGGCATAGCTGTCGGCGACATAGGCAAACTGCCCCGTCTCGGCCACCAACCGTTCGGTGTTCATGGAACAGCGCCCGGTGTACCAGCCGCGCGGGGCCGCGCCGGTGACCTCGGTGTGCAGGCGGATCGCCTCGTCGATCTGGGCACGCTCTTCGGCTTCGGACATGTCCTTGTGTTCGATCCACTTCAGCCCGTGGCTCGCGATCTCCCACCCGGCGTCCTGCATGGCGCGGACCTGTTCGGGCGCGCGGGCCAATGCGGTGGTCACGCCATAGACCGTTACGGGCAAATCCCGCAGCATCCGGTGCACGCGCCAGAACCCGGCGCGCGCGCCGTACTGATAGATCGATTCCATGTTCCAGTGCCGCTGGCTTGGCCAGGCCTGCGCGCCCGTGATCTCGCTCAAAAACGCCTCGGACGCGGGATCGCCGTGCAGGATGTTGTTCTCGCCGCCCTCTTCGTAATTCAGCACGATCTGCACCGCGATGCGCGCCCCGCCCGGCCACTGCGCATCAGGTGGCGTCGCACCATAACCGGTCATGTTGCGCGGATAGCGTTGCATTGTCGTCCCCCAACAAATCGCCGTCGCCTTCTAGTCCTATAGAATTGACCTGTTTTTCAAATTGTTTTTGAAGGAGTGTGGACGCACGCGGAGCACAGCAACAGACAAGGAACCGCCATGGCCGGATATCTCACGACGCATGTTCTGGACACCGCGCGCGGCTGCCCCGCCGCCGGGATCAAGATCGCGCTCTACCGCGTCTCGGGCAATTCCCACCGTATGATTGCCGAAACAGTGACAAATGCCGATGGCCGAACCGACAGCCCGATCCTGCCGCAGGAGACATTCAAGACCGGGCAGTACGAGCTGATCTTTTTCTGCGGCGACTACCTACGCGAGGCGGGGCTGAACAGCGGCGAGGTGCTATTTCTCGATCAGGTGCCGATACGCTTTGGCATGGACGAGGACGCGCATTATCACGTGCCGCTGCTGCTCTCGCCTTTTGGCTACTCTACCTATAGGGGCAGCTAGATCCAAGCGATTTGCCACAGGTTGCAAAGCGCATCCTTCCGGTTGGAGAAATCCGCCCACGCTCTACCCTTTCGCGTGCGCCAGTCACCAGAATAAGAAGTGTCGGCGCAATAGAAACATGCCCCGCGGCATGTCAGGGAAGACAGGAGAAGGGCAATGCTCGCTGCACAGCACGCCCAACAGGACACGCGGCTCGAAACGCTCGCGTCCTACCACGTCCTCGACACCGAGGCCGAGGCCGATTTCGACGACATCGTCGCACTGGCGGCCAAGATTTGCGATGCGCCCATCTCGCTGATTAGCCTGGTGGACAAGGACCGCCAGTGGTTCAAGGCACGGCGCGGATTTGATGCGCCGGAAACCACCCTCGACAAATCGGTGTGTTCGCACGCAATCCTCGAAGACGGCGTGTTCGAAATCACCGACATGGCCGCTGACGCGCGCACCGCCGACAACCCGCTGCACACCGCACCTGACGGCGTCCAGTTCTATGCGGGTGCCAATCTGATTGCACCGAACGGCATGCCGCTGGGCACGCTTTGCGTGCTCGACACCGAACCACGTGCGCTGACCGACTTTCAGAAAGAGGCGCTGACCACCCTGTCCCGGCAGGTGATGGTACAGATGGAACTGCGCAAAAAGATCCGCGCCGAAGAAGGTCTGCGTGCCGAGATGGACCACCGGGTGAAAAACTCGCTGCAAACCATCGCGTCCATGATGCGGCTTGCTGCGCGCGAGGTAAAAGACGAAGCAGCGCTGGACGTGCTGGAACTGGTCAATCGCCGCCTCGAAGCGGTGGCGTCACTGCATGCCGAACTGATGGGCAATGATGGCGACACCGCCATTGACATCACCTCGTATTTCGAACGGCTGCGTAGCTTTGTCACCGCAGTCACGCCTGAAAACATCGCCATCCATTTTGATGCCCAAGGCGACACGCTTCAGGCCCACATGGCCTCGGCGATCGGCATGATCGTCAGCGAATTTGTCGCCAACTCGGTCAAACACGCCTTTCCCGACGGCCGCTCGGGACAGGTAGCTGTTTCGCTGCGCAACGAGGGCGCGGGCCTGCGCGTACTGGAATGCCGCGACAATGGCGTGGGGCTCTTGGCGCAGGACCGCGCCAGCGCCGAACCGCCGGGACTGGGCAAGATGCTGATGCAATCGGCGGCCCAGCAGCTTGATGGCGGCGTCCAGTTCGAGGTCGGAAGCAACGGCGCGCGCATGACAGTGCAATTCGCGGCCTAGCCCACCACCGCCGCTTCGATCCGGTCGATCATGAACTCCATGAACAGCCGCGCCTTGGGGTCCTGCCCGCGCCGGTGAGTATACAGGCACGCCATCTGGATCGGCTCCGGCGGGGTCTGTGTCCCGACGATCACCAAACGCCCGTCCGCGATGTGCCCCGCCACCTCGAACATCGGTTTCAGCGCGATGCCATGCCCCGCCAGCGCCCAGTCGGTCAGTACGTCGCCATCATCGGATTCAAACCGTCCCGCCACGCGGAACCGTTTTGGCCCGGCTTTGGTCTGCAACCGCCACTGAAACTCCGTCGCACCGGGATAACGCAGGTTCAGGCACTCGTGCTCCTGCGCCACGATCTCGTCCCCGGATGCCGGACGGCCGCGCACTGCGACATAAGACGGTGCCACCACCAGAACCCGGTCCACATCGGCGATCTTGCGCATGCGCAATGTACTGTCCTCGGGCTGGCCCAGGAAAAATGCCAGATCTAGCCCCTCGGTTGTCAGGTCCACCTTGCGGTCGGTCAGGCGCAGCCGCACCGACACCTCGGGATAGCGTTCGATGAACGCGGGCACATGCGGCGCGATCAACCGCCGCCCCACGCCCAGCGGGGCCGCCACGGTCAGCGATCCGCGCGGATTGTCCGTCAGATTGGCCACCTGCGCCTCGGCGGCATCCACCGCATCCAGTACCGCGCAGGCCCCGCCGTAAAACGCCTTGCCCTGCTCGGTTGGGGTCAGGTTGCGCGTGGTGCGCTGGAACAGCCGCACGCTCAGATGATCCTCCAACTGCGCGACCCGCGCCGACGTCACCGCAGGCGACACACGCAAATCCCGCCCCGCCGCCGACATGCTGCCCAGCTCGTAGACACGGACAAAGGTGCGGATATTATCGAGGTAAGACATTCTTCGGGGATTTTTGATGCTGTTTGGCTTTTCCCCTGAATACCAGAATAATCCTCATCCGACTAGAATGGCGCGACCCAACACGGAGCAGACCGCACATGTATGATTTCCTGGCGCTTTGGGACTGGATCGGCTTTGCCGTGCGCTGGCTGCACGTGGTGACCGCGATGGCGTGGATCGGCGCGTCGTTCTACTTCATCGCACTGGACCTGATGCTGAAACCCGCGCCCGGCATGCCCGAGGGTGCCCATGGCGAAGAATGGGAGGTGCACGGCGGCGGCTTCTATCACACCACGAAATACCTCGTGGCCCCGGCCCGCTTGCCCGAACACCTGACTTGGCACAAATGGCAAAGCTATTCCACGTGGCTGTCGGGGGCGGCACTGTTGATGATCGTCTACTGGGTCGGGGGCGAGCTGTACCTGCTTGACCCGTCCAAGGCGGACCTCGCGCTGTGGCAAGCGATCGTGATCTCGGGCGCGTCGCTGACCGTGGGCTGGATCGCCTATGACCTGCTGTGCAAATCGCGGCTGGCGGACAACCCCACGCTGCTGATGCTGCTGCTGTTCGCGATCCTCGTGGCGATGTCCTGGGGCTATCACCAGATCTTCACCGGGCGCGCGGCGCTGCTGCATCTGGGGGCGTTCACCGCCACGATCATGACGGCAAACGTGTTTTTCATCATCATGCCGAACCAACGTATCGTGGTCGCCGACCTCAAGGCCGGGCGCACGCCAGACGCCAAATACGGCAAGATTGCCAAGCTGCGGTCGACCCACAACAATTACCTGACCCTGCCGGTCGTGTTCCTGATGCTGTCGAACCACTATCCGCTGGCCTTTGCCACGGAACACGCGTGGATCATCGCCAGCCTGATCTTCCTCACGGGCGTCACCATCCGGCACTATTTCAACACCATGCACGCTACGGGGCGCGGGCCGCACTGGACGTGGGGGGCGACGGCCTTGATCATGCTGATCATCGCGTGGCTGTCGGTCGCGCCCATGGGCGACAGCTATGACGACGCCGAAGCGCGCCCGCTGACAGCCTATGAAGAGAAATTCGCCACCGCCCCCGGCTTTGACGACGCCTATGACGTGGTGCTGGGCAACTGCGCCATGTGCCACGCGCGCGAACCGGTCTACAGCGACACCATGCGCTGGCCGCCCAAGGGCGTGGTGCTGGAAACCCCCGGCGACGTCGCCCGCCACGCGCAGGCCATCTACCTGCAATCGGGCATCAGCCACGCCATGCCACCCCCCAGCGTCGCCTATACGATGACAGACGCCAACAGACGTGCCATCGTAGATTGGTACAGGAGTGCTGCCCGGGGGGTACGTCAGCAATGACACTGGACGAGATCGTCGACATGCGGGCCTACCCGCTGTCGGAGACCGGGTTTTTGGCGCGCTGCAAGGCGGCGCTGGATGAAAACGGGGTGCTGGTGCTGCCGGGGTTTATCACTCCCTCTGCCCTGACGGCCATGACCGCAGAAGCGGCAGAGAAACAGGATTTGGCGTATTTCTGCACGCAACAACATTCGGTCTATCTCACGCCACCCAACCCCGATTTCCCCGACGACCACCCCGCCAACACGCAGGTCACATCGTCCAAGGGGTGCATCTGCGACGACGTGGTCAGCCGCACCTCGCCATTGCGCAGGCTGTATGACTCATCGCGGTTTCGGCAGTTCGTGATGGCCACCACGGGTGAGACTGAACTGCACCCCTATGCGGACCCTCTGTCGTCGATCAACATTCACTACGCAAACCGCGGGCAGGAACTGGGCTGGCACTTCGACAACTCGTCCTTTGCCATCACCCTGCTGATCCAGAAACCGGATGCAGGCAGCCGGTTTGAATACATCAAGGATCTGCGCAACGCCGACGCGGGCGAGATGAACTATGACGGGGTGGCGGCCCTTCTGGACGGGCGCACGGCGCCCCAAGTGCTCAGCATGGACCCCGGGACGCTGGTCCTGTTCCGCGGGCGCAATTCGATCCACAGAGTGTCGCCCAACAACAGCGACCGCACGCGCATGCTGGCAGTGCTGGCCTACAACGCGCAACCGGGTGTGGAACTGTCGGAAAGCGCGCGCATGACATTCTACGGACGGCTCAGTTAGGTCCGCACAAAAAAGATGGGGACCGATACCGCCAGCGCCACGAGGTAATCAGACGCTTGCGATATCAGGCCCCACCTAACCGGGGATGTCCCGTCAACCTGCCTTACGCAATACGCGCGCCAGCAGGGTCAGGACGAACAACACGACAAAAATGAAAAACAAAATCTGTGCGATGCCCGCGCTGGCACTCGCAATGCCGCCAAATCCGAAAATTGCGGCGACAAGTGCCACGAGGAAAAAGGTTAAAGCCCAGCCAAGCATGGTAAATCTCCTTTCAACTGTGGACGTGGAAAAGGGCCGCGGGCGATGCAGGACCGCAACCCTTTCCTAGCGGTGCGTTACGACCGCGAATTCGGCGCATCTGCCGCCAGTGTCGATTTCAGCGCATCGTCATCGTCCATCCGCTCTTCGACCTTCTGCTTGGACCGCAGGGCGAAAAGAATGACCGACACCAGTGTCAGACCGGCAAGTGTGGGAACAAGATAACCGAGTTCCATGATTTTCTCCTTTCAACAGTGTTTCGTTGACTTCGGTGACCTAACGCGCCGTCCGGATTGAGGTTCCCACAAACCAGCATTTTTTCCGGCAACGCCCTGTCAAAGCACAAAAAAAGGGCGCGGGATTTCTCCCGCGCCCACACGCATTGCCGGTGGCTGGCGCTACTTCACCTTGCCCGCCACGTTGTCGGCAAACCCGTCAATCATCGCCTGATAGATCGTGTCCGCGGGGATCGGCACCGCCACGGCATCTCCGCTGACCGGGTCGCGGGCGATGACGTCTTCGGCCAGCACGGTCAGTCGGTAATTTTCGGCCATGACATTGTCATCAGTCATCACGATGACGCGGCCGCTCAGTTCGGCCTGCGCCATGTTCGTCGCGTTCGCAAAATTCGACGCCAGCGCCACCTCGTCGAGGTTCACGCTGATATCCGCACCCGCATCGGCAATCTGGTTCACCAGACGCAAGGCAATCGCGGCCTCAAGGTCGGTCTCGACAGATTTCCACACCTCGGTGGCGGCACTGTTCTCGATATCGTCCAGCGCAACGCTCACGTCGATCTCCTTGATGTCCATGGACGCCAGGGCAACGGTGGTGCTGGTCAGAAATGCGGTTGTATAGATAATCGGCTTCATTTGGTTTGGCTCCCTTCTGTTGGCTACAGTGTCAGGTGGGGGCGTGTGTCAGACGGCTTCCAGAACCTCGTCCAACGCTTTGCGCGCCTCGTCCTTGGTCTTGCCCAGACGGTGCTGCAAGATGCCTTCCAAGTGGGCGCGATCTCCGCGCGCTTTTTCCAGCTCGTCTTCGGTCAGCTCTCCGTAATTCTCTCGCAACTTGCCCTTCAGCTCTTTCCAGCGTCCGAGAATGCGGTTCGTATCCATGTGGGCGCTCCTTTCTCCGGTTATGGATAGTAAGGAACGCAGCAGCAGCCGCAGATGTTCCAAGGCCGCTCAGACGATGTCGTCAGTGACCACTGGCAGGGCTTGCCCGACCCGCGCCGCTGTCACCAGCTGCGCCGGGGTGGCGATGGTGGCGCGTGCGCCAAATCCGTCGCGCACGATCTCCAGCGCCGCGCGCTCCAGATCAAGGTCATAGCGGGTCTCGGCGCCAATCGCGTCTTCGGGCAGCGTCGGCAGAATCAGCACCAGCGACAGCACCGGCAAAGGCCGCGCGGTGTGCCGCATCGCTGATCAGCGACAACCACATGTCAAAGCTGCGAAAACGCGCCAGCACCCGCTCTGACCCTGCAAGACCGCCATTTCAAAGGCGGCAAAGGCTTCGTCCGGGGCGACAAAGACCCGAAGATCAGGCGGCGGCATCCTTTGGCGCGGGCCGCTCGGGCGTATCGCTTTCAAAATCCTCGACCGCAAAGCGCAAGGTGATGGCATAACGACCGGGGCCGGTATCGACCTCTGCCGTGCCGCCCAACTGGCGACAGAACGCGGTCATCAGCGTGGTGCCAAGGCCGGTGTTGTCCGTGTCCTCTTCGACCACGCCCACGGTGTTCTCCACGCGCAGGAACACTTCGCCCTCGTCCGGGGCCGACAGTTCGATCGTGACCACGGGCGCGCTGTCCGGGCTGCAGCCAGCGTGCTTGATTGCATTGGTCAGAGCCTCGGTCGCCCACATCGACAGCGGCACCGCCTGCTGCGGATAAAGGGCGGCAGGCGACAGCTTGGCATCGATCTTCATGTCCGGGTCGGGCGCAATCACCTCGGTTTCGGCCACCACGGCGGCGATCAGGTCGCGCGCATCCACCTGCGCGGTGTCCGCCTCGGCATAAAGCGACCGGTGCAGCGTCGCCAGCGCCCGCACCCGCCCCTTGAGACTGTCGAGCATCTCGCGCGCCTCGGCGGTGTGGGCCTTGCGCGATTGCAGGTTCATGATCGACGCGATCATTTGCAGGTTGTTCTTCACCCGGTGGTGCACCTCGCGCAAGAGCACCTCCTTGTCATGCAAGTCAGTCAGCTGCTGCGCCTCGGCGTCAGTGATGATCAGCGCCATGCGATTGAACGCACGCTCGGCGTCCTCGAACTCTTCGGGCGCGTCATCCAGCTTCAGCGCCTCGCTGCCCCGTTCCCCCAGCGCAAAGCGCCGCATGGCCGACCGCAGCCCCGCCAGATGGCGCAGCACCAGCCGGTTCAGACCGACAAAGGCCACCGCCATGCTCGCACACCACATCAGCACGGCAAAGACAGCAGGCGCCAGCGCCTGCCAGACCGACACCTGCCCCTGCACCGCCGCAAGCGGGATCGACCCCAGCATGACAAAGGCGTTTCCGGCCGCTTCGTGCACCGAATACATCCGCGTCGTCCCGCCGGTGTCGCGCGCAATAAAGGTGCCCGCGCCGCGGCTGCGCACCTCGGCGGGTATGTTCCCGGCGGGCATGGCGTCGAAATTTCCGGAAGGGGCATAGGACAGGTCGATCAGCTCGTCATCGCTGGTGATGCCCAGCACCGTCAGCCCCTGCGCCCCTGCACGCGACGACTGCGCCGACAGCAGCAGTTCGGTGCGCAGCGACACGGTCATAAGGCCCTTTTGCGTGCCATCCTCGACCACGGGCACGGTGACATACAGCACCGGCTGGCCGGTCACGGCGCCCTCTTCGGTCAAGCCGACAAACACGTCATCCCGGGCCAGTGCAGCCTGAAACCCGGCATCGCCCGACATGTCAAACGCGGTGTCTCTCCAACTGGTGCAGGTCATCTGCCCGTCTGCCAGCATATAGCCCGCTGTCGCAAAAACATCGTTGTCGCGGACAAAGGCGCGCATCACATCACGGCAGACGCGCAGATCCGCCTCGGCCACGATGGACGCGAGCCCCGTGGCGGCGCCCACGGCGCGCTGGATCAACGCCTGCTGGTCAGTGGCGGACGATTCCGTCGCCTCATAGATGAAATCAAGGGCAATCTGCCGCGTGTCGCGTGCCATCATCACCGACTGCCAGATGGCAATCGCGCCCAGCGGCAGCAGCACCAGCGTCATCAGCAGGATCAGACGAACCTGCAACCCCTTTGGCATCACATGCTGGATCACGCCAGACCCTGATTTTGCGCCACAATGCCCTGGGTGACGACCTCGGTCACCTCCAGCGGGCTGTCTTCGTCCAGCGCCATCAGCTCGGCCAAACGCGCGCGACCCCGGTTGATCCGGCTCTTGATCGTGCCCACCGCGACCTCGCAGGTCTCGGCCGCTTCTTCGTAGGAAAACCCGCCCGCACCCACCAGCACCAGCGCCTCGCGCTGTTCTTCGGGCAGCTGGTCAAACGCCTCCTGGAAATCACGCATCTGCAACCGCCCGTCGTGGTCGGGCTTTTGTGCCAGACCGGCCTGCAGCGTGCCTTCGGTGTCCTCGACCTCGCGCTTGCGCTTGCGATGATGCGAATAATAGGTGTTGCGCAGGATGGTGAACAGCCACGCCCGCATGTTGGTGCCGCGCTGGAATTTATCAAGGTTGCCCCACGCCTTGACCAGTGCGTCCTGCACGATGTCATCGGCAAGGCTCGCGTTACGCGTCAGCGACATGGCAAAGGCGCGCATGGCGCCCAGATGGGTCACCAGTTCGTCCTTCGGATCCATCGGCTCCATGTCACTCATCAGAGCCATCCGACCCCGACGATTTCGCCGCGTCCTGTGCCCGCAACTTGGCCAGAAGGTCGGTCAGATGCTGCGGCACCGCCTCGTTTGCAACCTCGTCATATGCGCGCTTCAGGTTCTGATCGATTTCGTCTTCGATCCTTGATGTTTTGTTCGTGCGGGTCATTTTGTGGGTCCATACCAGCGATTTTGGGCGTCCGCGCCATCTGTAAAATGGCGCAAAACCGAAATTGTTCCATGTCGATGGCAAAAAAAGTGAGTAGACCACATGACCGACACCAGTGACCTGTCGATCGCCGACAAGATTGGGGCCAACCTGCCCTATCTGCGCCGCTATGCGCGCGCGCTGACCGGCAACCAGTCCCGCGGCGACACCTACGCTGCCACCACGCTCGAAGCGATCCTGTCCGACCCGTCCATTTTCGACGATGGCGCAGCACCCAAGGTGGCGCTGTTTTCCGCGTTTCACGCGATCTGGGTGACCTCCGGCGCCAATTTCGACACCGAAGAAGACGGCCCCGCCGCCGAGGCACAGCGCCACCTCGCTGGCCTCACCTCCGGCTCGCGCGAGGCGCTGCTGCTGCACACGCTCGAAGAGTTTTCCCGCGATGACGTGGCCACGATCATGGGGGCCAGCGTCAAAGAGGTCGGTGACCTGCTCAGCATCGCTTATGAAGAAATGGCCAAATCCGTCAGCGGCAAAGTCATGATCATCGAGGATGAGGCGATCATCGCCATGGATCTCGAAACCATCGTATCGGACATGGGCCACCGCATCACCGGCGTGGCGCGCACCGAATCCGGTGCGATTGACCTCTTTGGTCGCGAACGTCCCGACCTGATTCTGTCGGACATCCAGCTCGCCGACAATTCCAGCGGAATCGACGCGGTCAACGCGATCATCGAACAGGCGGGCGACATCCCCGTGATCTTCATCACCGCCTATCCCGAACGGCTGTTGACCGGCGAAGGGCCTGAACCGGCGTTCCTGATCTCGAAACCCTATACTGAGGATCAGGTCCGTTCGGCCGTCAGCCAGGCGATGTTCTTTGCATCCTCGGCCATTCTCAAGGCCTGAACCACCACGCACGAAAAAACCCCCGCGGATCGCTCCGCGGGGGTTTTTTATTAGCTGACGCGCAGCTTACTTCTTGGCCATCGCGCGTAGCATCCAGGCGGCCTGCTCGTGGAACGCGCTGCGTTCCGTGGCCAAATCTTCGGTCACCGGATCGGAATGATCCTCGACCATCTTGATCAGCGCGTGCAGGCGGTGCGCCAGACGCTCGTGATCTGCGGCCAGATCTATCACCATGTCCTCGGTGCTCAGCTCGCCCTGACGATCATCAATCGCCGACCGGCTCATGATCTCGGCAAAGCTGGCGGGCGCCAGATGACCCAGTGCGCGAATGCGCTCAGCCAGTTCATCGGCGGCTTCGAACATGTTGGTATACTGGTCTTCGGTCAGATTGTGCACCGAATAGAACAGCGGCCCTTCGACGTTCCAGTGATAGGCGTGCGACTTGAACAGCAGGCGGTAGGTGTCGGCCAGCACATCGGCCAGACCATCGGCAATCGCTTGCGTGTCGCGCACCCCGGTTGAGACGTCCGTTTCGGTGGGAACAACTTTCATCGCGTTCGACATGTTCTGTCTCCTTTCATTTCCGTTTCTTGGATCACCAACGCCTTAAGCGGCGTCCTTGTTCCGTGTCCGCGCAGGCATTGTGCCTGCCGCCGCGTAATCCACCGGAACGGTCAGCAGGGTCGGCCCCGCGGCACTGTGCGCGGCAGCCAGCAGGTCGGGCAGATCGCCCAGCCCCTTGGCATCGGCATAGGTCCAGCCAAACGCATCGGCGAGCCGGTTCCACTGTGGATTGGCAAAGCCAAAGCTCGGCCCGCTGTCACCCTGATGGTCGTCGATCAGGGCCAGACCACCGTCGACCCACACCAGCACCGTCAGACGCAGGCCCAGCCGGGTGATCGTCTCCATCTCCTGCACGTTCATCATCACGTCGCCATCGCCGCAGACAGCCAGCACGCGGCCATCGTCCTGCAACCGCGCCGCGGCCAGTGCGCCCGGCAAGGCAAGCCCCATGCCCGCCAAACCGTTGGGCACAATCAGCTGGCCCGCGCGCTTGGGCTGGATGTGGCGGGCGATCCACATCTTGTGCATGCCCACACCCGACAGCACGGTGTCCTCGGGTCGCAACGTGTCATTGATCACCCGGCAGATGTCGGTGGGGGCCACGGGGCCGGTGTCGTCTTCGGTGATGCGACGGTTCAGCGCCTTGGTCATGCCTTCGCGCGCCCCGGCAAAGGCCGCGTTGCTGTCCCAATGACGCCCGTCCAGACGCAAGCGTATGTCCATAAGCGTGTGCACAATGTCACCCACCGCCATCGCGGCGGTCGTCAGGCCGGTGTCAGCCCGCGGTGCACTGGCATCGACCACCAGCACCTCGCACCCGTCGTGCAGGTTCAGCGACAGCGGCGCGTATTCCACCGCGTCAAACCCCACCAGCACGGCGCAATCCGCCGCGTTCAGCGCCAGATCGGCCCAGTCTTCCTCGGCTTGACCGACGGTGAACAGAGTCTGCGGATGATCTTCGGGCAGGATGCCCTTCGCCATAAACGTCGTGGCGACAGGAATGCCGGTGATCTCGGCAAACTGGCGCAGCGCATCCGCCGCACCCGCCCGCACAATGCCAGCGCCCGCGATAATCACCGGGCGTCTGGCCTGCGACAGCTGTTCGGCGACCGCCTCAAGCTCGGCCTGACCGGCGCGCATCAGCGGTTGCGGCGGCACATCAAGCGGGCTGGCGCTGGTTTCGGCGGCAGCGACGTCTTCGGGCAGGGTCAGGTGCACCGCACCCGGCCTGTCGGCCAGCGCCAGGCGCAGCGCCTCGGCAAAACTGGCAGGGATGTCATCGGGCATCAGCAGCGTGCGGCTGAGTTTCGTGATGGGCGCAAACAGCGCCTCGAGGTCGATCATCTGGTGGCTCATCCGCCCTAGACGGCCCCGCGCCCCCTGCCCCGTGATCGCGATCAGCGGCACGTGATCCAGCTGCGCATCGGCCACCCCGGTGACAAGGTTCGTGGCCCCCGGCCCCAGTGTCGCCAGACACACGCCGGGTCGCCCGGTCAGCCGCCCATGCACCGACGCCATGAACGCCGCGCCCTGTTCGTTGCGGCACAGCACGAATTCAATGTCCGCGGAGGCGTCGATCGCCTCCATGATCTCGGTGGTTTCTTCGCCTGGCACACCGAACACCGTGTCGATCCCGGCCGCCTCAAGGCATTTCACCAGCAGAGCGCCACCATTCATTGTCTTGCTCATCTCAAATAACTCCTTGCGCTGTGATGGCCTTGGCCAGCTTGCGGTAGGCGGCGACATTGGCGCCGCGGGCATAGTCGATCATCCCGTCGCCCTGCCCCTCGTCCGCGACGCGGTCGTGGATGTCGCGCATCAGATCGGCGAGGGCCGCGTCGACCTCCTCGGCACTCAGGAACCGGCGATGGCTGTTCTGGCTCATCTCCAGCCCGCTGACAGCGACACCGCCCGCATTGGCGGCCTTGCCGGGGGCATACAGCACCTTGGCGCGGCGCAGTTCAGCCACAGCGTCCGGCGTGGTGGGCATGTTGGCACCCTCGGCGAGCAGCTTGGCCCCGCCCTTGATCAACGCCTTGGCCGCGTCCTTGTCGATCTCGTTCTGCGTCGCGCAGGGCAGCGCGATGTCCATCTCTTGCTGCCACGGTGTCTCGCCTTGCAGGAACGTGGCGTTCAGGTCCGCGGGCGGGTTCGACAGATCGCCCCCCGCCTCTTTCTGCGCGCCGACCCAGTCGATGGCCTCCTGGCTCAGACCTTCGGGGGCGTGCAACGTGCCGGAGGTGTCGGACAGCGTCACAACCTTGGCCCCTTCGCACAGCGCCTTTTCCGCCGCGTGGCGCGCGACGTTGCCCTTGCCCGAGATCGCAACACGCTTGCCCGCGATGTCATCGCCCTGCCGCGCCAGCATCGCTTGCACAAAGTAGATCAGACCGTAGCCCGTCGCCTCGACCCGCATTTCCGACCCGCCATAAGACAGCCCCTTGCCGTTCAGCGCGCCCTGATACTGGCCCACCGCGTCCTTGTAGGCGCCAAAGAGATACCCAATCTCGCGCCCGCCCACGTTGATGTCACCGGCGGGCACGTCCCGGTCGGGGCCGATATGCGGCGCCAGCTTGGCCATGAACGCCTGACAAAAGCGCATGATCTCGGCGTCAGACCGGCCCGTGGGATCGAAATCCGATCCGCCCTTGGCCCCGCCCATGGGCAGACCCGTCAGCGCGTTCTTGAAACACTGCTCAAAGGCGAGAAACCGCAGATCATCCAGCGTCACACCGGGGTGAAAGCGCAAGCCGCCCTTGTAGGGGCCGATGGCATTGCTGGCCTGCACCCGCCAACCGCGGTTGATGTGCACGTCGCCGTTGTCATCCGTCCACGTCACGCGGAACGACAGCACGCGGTCCGGGTCGGCAAGGCGCCGCAAGACCTGCGCCCGGTTCCAGTCGGCGTCGTTTTTCTCAACGGTGATCACATCCTGGGCGACTTCGCGCACCGCCTGGCGGAAATTGTCGAGCGTTGCATCCTCAGGCGTTAGCGTGCTCATGAAATGCTCGGTGAGCGCGGTGGTACGGTTCATCTCTCGGCCTCTTTCTTCTTCGGTTTCGGCGACGAACGCGCCCGGCAGGGCCGGTGCAGGATCACGCATATGTCAATTCACATCGGCGATCCGTGTCGTCTGCCTGCCAACGCGGGCCGCAGGGTTTGGTTCCAAAAAGAATGGAACAACGCCGCATCGCACGACGTTGGAGGCGCATGTTGAAGAAGAAACGCGCCTGCGCGCGGTCAGGTCAGATCAAGCGCCAGCCGGGCAAACGCGGCATCCAGATCGCGGTCACCATAGGGACGGCTGACAAAGGCGATCTGCGGGCCGCGCAGGTTGCTGCCGCTGCCGTTGATCACGATCACCGCCGACCCGGTGACGACCGCCTTGTTCAACAGGGTCCGGGCCGCGGGCTGGTCCTGTCGCAGGGCCACGATGACCACGTCATAGGGGGACTGCACCGTGCGCAACAACTCACCCGCCACCGACGCATCCGTGGCAGTGTGCACGACGGTCCAACCGCTGATCTCAAGGTAGTTTCCGAGGTCCAGAACCTCGACCAGCTGGTCGCCCGCGATCAGGGCGCGGCGCGTCTTGGGGAACGGTTTGTTCATGCGGATCGGACCTCGGGGGGAAAGGTCACCCCTTGTGACACATCCCGCGCCACCGCGAATTAATCCACGACATAGAGAAGGA
The DNA here is from genome assembly GCA_038530495.1 of Pseudomonadota bacterium. Classification (GTDB taxonomy): domain Bacteria; phylum Pseudomonadota; class Alphaproteobacteria; order Rhodobacterales; family Rhodobacteraceae; genus Tateyamaria. The sequence continues at coordinate 23,302 of JBCBCR010000011.1, forward strand.
AGAATAATGCTCACCGATTGCAGCCGTTGTCCTTTGCGCAAGATGGACGTGTTTTGCGAGATGACTGCAGACGAAGTGGCGTTCATGACCCGGTTCAAAACCGGCGAACTGACTGCGCAGCCCGGCACGGAAATTATGGCGCAGGGGCAATCGTCAACGCATCTGTTCACCTGCCTCAAGGGGATGGGCGTGCGCTACAAGACGCTCGAAGACGGGCGGCGGCAGGTCATCGGGTTCGTGCTGCCCGGCGATTTCGTGGGTTTGCAGGCGGGCGTGATGGACGCGATGGGCCACACGGTCGAGGCGGTGACGGACATGCGGCTGTGCACCTTCAACCGGTCGGATCTGTGGACGTTGTTCAAATCGCACCCGGGCCGCGCCTATGACCTGACCCGCGTTGCCGCGATGGAGGAAGTGTTTCTGGGCGAAGCGCTGTCTGTCGTCGGCCAACTGGACGCTCGGGCCAAGGTCGCGTGGGCCCTAAACCGGTTCTATCACCGTTTGTCTGCCGTCGGCCTGAGCGGCGACAACAGCGTCCCCCTGCCCTATCGCCAGCAGGATCTGGCGGACGCGCTGGGGCTGTCGCTGGTGCACACGAACAAGACGCTGGCCCGCCTGCGCGAGGCGCAGATTGCGACGTGGTCGGACAATCGGCTGACAATCCACGATTTTGGCACGCTGGCGCGTCTCGCCCACGCGGAAGAGGACGATATCCCCCAGCGTCCGCTGATCTAAGTATCTGTTTTCATTGCGCGATCTCATTTGTCAGCTGACAATTTTTTGCCTTTGCGCCGTCAGGACGGCTGCCAAGGCACCGGGATCGTGGACAAGGGACATGAGGTAGCCGCCCGGATCCCTGATCTGTGCAAATCGTTCCAAAACTATGAGCACGGCAATGGCGGCGCGCGTCCGCCCTGCCCTGTCTGCAGCGCGCTGCACCGTCTCTCGGCTGAGGCCCATCATCGGCGCCAGATTGTCAGCCGCCCGCTCCACATCTGACCAAGAGCGTAGAGGCTCGTCAAAATAGCTCCGTCTTTCATTGCAAAGATCATCGACATGTCGCGGTGTGATGTCGTTGATCAGTTGGTGATTTATTTTTTTTGTTTCGGGTTCTTTGTGCCGCTCATTTTGGCTGTTGCTGGTGCTCGATTTCGCTGTGACGAGATCCGCTAGACAGGCGCGCAACCGGGTGGCCCAGTCGCGCAGTTGCGCGAGGCTTAGCTTGCGGCGCAGCGCGCGGGACAGATCGTCGAGCATCGTGGCGGCTTGGGACATCGGGCGGAGCTGCGCGCGCAGGGACAGAACGCGGGCCCGTTCGGCGGCGCGGTCCTCGGCATCCTGACGTGCGGTCGTTGCTGCTGCATTGATCGCGGCGTACTGCGTCACTAGCGGCGCGAGGTCGATGCCAAAGGCCACGGCATCCTGCCCCCTGCCCCGCCGGTATCGCTTGCCATTGGCGCTGGCGTGACGGCTGACAAGTCCCGCGGCCACCAGTGCCGCCAGATGGCGCCGCAACGTGCTGTCGGGCATCCCTGCCAACCGTGCACACAGCGTGCGGTTCGACGGAAACACGATCAGGTTGTCCGCCGTCACAGGCCAGTGCCGCTGGGGATGAAAGCTGAGCAGCGCGCGCAGCACGGCCAGTTGCCGGTGGCCGATGCCAAAGTGTTCCGCGGCATCCGTCAGCGTGTCGAGGATGTGCCATTTGTCGATCATCGCAGCGCTTGGGCACGCAGCCCGATTGGCGCGGCCCGAATTCGGTCGCGTGATGTGTGTCATGGTTAGAAATCGGCAGACAACAGATTTCCGCCCCCTGAACCGATGGCCAGAGTTGACAGAGGATGGTGCTGCGGGCTACTTCAAAGGTGCAAGCTTATGAAGGGCCTTCCGGAACACCGTTTCGGGGGGCTTTTCTTTTTTGGGCTGTCTGCGTTGTCCTCCTGTTGTTGTGGTTACTGCTCGGGGTCTTCGGTGCGCGTGGCGGACCAGCGCGCGTGAAGTTCTGCGATGACGGTGTCGGCCTGCGCGTCGAGCCACGCGGCAAAGCCATCACCGTCACGAATGGTCAGGGTGACCCCCTTTTTCCCCGGTTTGATGTCGCCCAGCACGGTGCCTGTGTCGCTACGCAGGGGGCGTGGGGCGGCTTTGGGCGCGGGGGCGGGTTTGACGCCGCTGGCGCGGGTGAACATCACCTCGAACCGGTCATCTGACGTCATCGTCGTGGCGTCGGGCGTGTCGAGAAAGGCAAAAGCGCGGCCCGAGCCGTTTTTCTCCATCAACTTGATCAGCGCGAGCCAGCGGTCGCGGCCGATGCCGGGGGCGGGGCCCACCTTGCGCAGGATCTTGAGCGGGATCGCCTGCCCGACCTTGAGCATGCGGCTGACCATCGGCTGGTCGATCGACAGGGCTGCGGCGATGGTGTCGCGGTCATACCCTTCGGCGTCGAGCTGGGCGGCAAAGCTGGCCTTTTCCACGAAGCTCAGATCACGCCGCGCGGTGTTTTCCTGGCCCTGGGCCAGCACCAGCTGATCGTCGTCGAGCTGGCGCACCATCGCCTTGACCGGCAGGCCCAGCTCGCGCAGGGCGCGCAGGCGGCGGCGGCCATAGACAATTTCGTACCGGCCACGGGTCTTGGAATGCGGGCGCAGCAGCACCGGCACCTGCTGACCATAGCTGCGCAGGCTGTCCATCAGCGCGCGGTGGTCCTTGTGATCGTCGCCCAACCGATCTTCGAGGCCCGCCTCGTCGATCAGGGCGGCGTCAATCTCTTGCACCGCGTTTTCCTGCAGCTTGGACAGCGAGGATTGCAGCGCGCCCACGGCGCCGCGCGGGGCAGGGGGCTTGGGGCGCTGGTTTTTGTCAGCCGGCAGGGCGGTTTTCAGAACGTTCTTGCGTACCATCTATCGTCTCCATGCTTGGTGGAGGAGCTGCTCTATCTCATCATTCACAGCATTGAGTGACTCGAGCGCACGGTCATAGGTCTGGCGGTTGAACTGGGCGCGCTCGACCTCGTAGATCGTCTGCTGCGTCAGGCCCGCATCCGAGATCGCGGTGGATTTCAGCATCGGCGCTACCATCACCTCGGTGGTAAAGAGGGTGCGCAGGAACGACACGACCTGCTGCTGCGGGCCGTCGTTGGGTTCATAGCGGTTGATCAGAAAACGCATGAAGTCAAAGGCCATGGGCGCACCGGCCTCGGCCACCACGTCCAGAAGGTCCGCGCTCATCTGCAGGAACTGCGCCATGGACGCGACATCGAGCATGTTGGGCACGATGGTGATCAGCACCGAGGTCGACGCACAGAGTGCGGCCATCGTCAGGTACCCCAGCTGCGGCGGGCAGTCGAACAGGACGACGTCGTAATCATCCTCGACCTCTTGCAGCGCGGCGGCCATGCGGGCGTAGAACGCGGGCTGGATGTTGTCGATCAGTGCGCGGGGCGTTTCGTGTTCGAACTCCTGCAGCAGCAGACCGCCGGGGGCGAGGTCGATGCCGGGGAAAAACGTGGTCTGGATGACGGCTGACAAGGGCAGGGGGTCGTCATAGCGGATCGCGTCATAGAGCGTGCCCTGATCCAGGAAATCATATTCGGGTCGGTAGCCGAACAGCACCGTCAGCGACGCCTGTGGGTCGACGTCGACGCACAGCACCCGGTAGCCTTTGAGCGCCAGCCGTTGCGCGGTGTGCACGGTGCTCGTGGTCTTGCCCGACCCGCCTTTGAAGTTCAGGAACGACAGCACCTGCAGCTTGTCACCCGGGCGCCGCCCGGGCAGGTAGGCGCCGGGTTTGCCCTCGTCCAGCGTGCGGCGCAGGGCCATCAGGTCTTCGGCGGAGTACTGACGCCGCCCGCCGCCGGTGGTTTCGACCTCGGGCGCTTTGCCATCGAAATGCAGTTTGCGCAGAAAACTGGGGGAGATGCCCAACAGGTCCGCTGCCTCACCGGCGGAGAACCGGCGCAACGCCTTGCGCGCATCGGGGGCAAAGGATGCAAGCATGTGTGCATCCAGCGCCGCCCCAAGGGTATCGGCCCGCGCGCGGACGCGTTGGTTGATATACACCGGATTTGTCACCGCCGCCTCTGACGTTGTTGTAACGCTTTGGATCGCCAAAGCACTGTTTTGCGTTACTTAACGCCAGGTTGGCCGACTTGTCCACAGATTCGATGCTTGTGGGCCGGGGAGGCTGCGCCGCTATATCTTGTGCGCGTGAAGCGATCTGTGCAAGCCTGAGGCTAAGTCACTGATCCAACGCGATATTTCCAAGTGGCGTGGAAACAGACCCTAAATCCCCATTTAGAGCCTGTTTTTTGCTGCCAAACGTGACCAACCCCCGAATCGCAAACGAAAAAAGGCCCGCCATGCCATGGGGGGGCAGGCGGGCCAGGGAATGATATCAGGCGCTGGGGGGAGGAGATGCGCCGGACATCGAAAAGATCAGGCGCGGGCGTCGCGCGCCGCGCGGGGTCCGGCAAAAAGCCAGATGACAAAGCCCAACAGCGGCAGGAGCAGCACCAACAGGCACCACAGCACCTTGCGCCCCGTCGTGACGGTCGATCCGATGATCGAGATGTAGGCCCAGATATTCAGCGCCAGCAAAAGCAGGCTGCCGATGCCGGTAATTTCAATCCCCATGGCTCAGGCCGCCTTCAGCTCGGACGCGCTTTTCAGCAGTTGGTCGCCGTCATCCTGTTCGATGAGATAGGCGGGCTCGTCCTTGGTTGCGTTGCGGGTCACTTCGGAACCTTTGAAGGTCTTGGTGACGCGTTCGGTGTAAATCTGTTTGACCGTGCCGGTCCCGGTGCCGTCGCCCCAGTTCCATTCCACGGTGTCGCCGGTCTGAATACTCATGCTGCACTCCTTTGGTTGCGCAGGGCGTCGATGAGTTTGTCCTTGGTCATGTCCGACCGGCCGTCGATCTCAAGCGCCTGTGCGCGGGCGTAAAGTTTGTCCTTTGTCCACTCTTCGTACGGGCTGGCCTTGCCGCCCTTTTCGGACGGGTTCATGTCGTCGCTCGCTTGCGCATTGGCGATGCGGGCCGCGACCTCCTTGGCGTAACCATCCTCGCGCAGGGCGTCGTAGGTGTCTTCGTCCTTGATGCTGGGGCGCGTGTCCTTGGCCATTGTGAACCTCGTTTGTTGATCTGCACGGGTAACGTCGGGCGGGTGCAAAGGTTCCGTCAGGAAAACGCTTTTTTCAGAACGTCGATCTCGTAACGGGGTGCGACGCACAGAACATGCGCCAAAGCTTGAGCCCGCCGGCGGTTGAACCGCGGTTGCCGCCGGCCAGCATCATCGCGACGAAGAGCAAGAGAAGGGCAGGGGAGGCGGGCATGTCCGACACGGAATAGCCGCCGTCGACAACGCGCTGAGCAGGTTGAGATAGGTCGCCACAAACGGTGCATCCGCGCCAAGGCCAAGCAGCACCCCCGGGAAGTACCGCACAAAAAGCGCGGACCAGCGCCAGTGCGGCCGCCTGGCCAGTGACTGGGCGAAGGCCAAAAGGGAGATCGCGCTTGCAGCACCGCCCGCGGGAAAAGTTCCGCCAAGACAGGAACATTGCTGCGTCGCGTGGCGTTTGGGGTGCACGTTTTCGCAACATGGAGACACGCGATGCCCAAGGACACGACCCGCGATCTGACCGCACACAAAGGCGAGGACCGCGCCGTGAAAGAAGCGGGCAGCCTGTCGCCCAAGCTGATCTTTGAAGCGGTGCGCCGGAACGGGCAGGAAGAGCTGGAGCGGCCCAAGCGGGCGCTGATGTTCTCGGGCATTGCCGCGGGCATCCTGATTTCATTTTCGGTGCTGGGCGAGGCGCTGTTGCGCGCGCGGTTGCCGCAGGGAGATTGGGTCCATGTATTTGAAAACATGGGATATACCTTTGGCTTTTTGCTGGTGATCCTCGGGCGGATGCAGCTTTTTACCGAAAACACGATCACGACGGTGACACCCGTTCTGGTCACGCGGTCGTGGCATGTGGCGGGGCAGATGGTGTCGCTGTGGACCATTGTGCTGGCTGCCAACGTGGTGGGTGCATTTCTGGTGGCGGGCTTTCTGGCTTATGCGCCGGTGCTCGAACCCGACATCGCCGCGGCGTTCACCGATCTGAGCCGTCACGCCACCGGTATGCCGCCGATGGAGGGGTTGTTGCGCGGAATCCCTGCGGGCGTTTTGATCGCCGCACTGGTGTGGATGCTGCCCACGGCCAAGGGCAACGAGGTGCTGCTGATCTTTCTGTTCACGTGGTTGATCGCGCTGGGGGATTTCACTCACATCGTCGCCGGGTCGGTCGAGATGGCGTATCTGATGGTGCAGGGCATGCTGCCGCTGGGTCAGGCCGCGTTCGGGTTCTTTGTGCCGGTGTTTCTGGGCAACGTGATCGGGGGCACCGTGATCTTTACCCTGCTGACATGGGCGCAGATCGCGCCAGAGGTGAACGAAAGCTAAAGAAAAACCCCGCCGTGGAACGCCACGGCGGGGTTTTGGTCGGGTCTTGGTCCGGGGTTACTGGCTGGCGGATACTTCGGTCGCCATCACCGGGGCGTCATCTTCCGGAGCCGTCTGCGCCGCGACAATGAATACCAACACTGCAGCTGTTACGGCGGCGATACCGTAGAGGGCCGGGCGGTGGCGGCGGACTTCTTTTTCGATGTTTGTGTCGGGGGCGCTCATGTCGTGCTCCTTCGTTTCGATGTGTGAGCAGGTGCAACCCGGCACACGGCAGATTTGTTCCGAAAAAGTTGCGATCGCGCCCGGATTAAAGAATTTGCCGGTGCCCGGAACCGCAATCGATGTGCGCGGTTATCCAGATGCGAGCGCCGCGATATTGCGGCGTTCAGATACTGGAGAAAGCTATGAAACGCGCATTGACAGCATCCATCGTACTTGTCGTGGCCACCCCGTTGGCGGCCAAGCCGCTAGCTATGGCAACCGCGCAGGGGGATGTCACGGCGCGGACCGAGGTGGTTGCCCCGGACACCACAGGCCATGCGGCTAAGGATGCGACCGGGCAGCACGGTCAGAGCGGCGTCGGACCGGGCGCCATGGCCGTGGCACTTGGCAATTTTGGAAAGGATGGCGGGCCGGGGTTGCTGTCGGGGTAATAGATCAGTCCACCTGCGGCCATGTCACCCGACGGTGTCAGAGAGCCGGAGCGCGCCGTCGGGTGCACGACGCAGGAGCGAGATGGGCAGGTGATCGCTGCCGATGATCACGTGGGTGACCGTGGTGCTGTCGAGGTCAATGGCAAGATCGGTGATTGCGTCGGCCTCTCCGCCAACGGGTGCTGCAATCAGTGCGCTTGCGGCGTCGGTGGTTTGCGAAATGACCTGCGCGATGTCGTCCATATCGCCGCGTGCGTCGCGCATCTGCGCGGCAAGTAGGGGCAGGGACAAGGTGTTGCCAAAGGGGCCCACGACGATGGGCGGCCAGTCGATCAGCGGCGCATCGCCGGGTGCGTTCCAGCGCGGGGCGCGTGTCAGCTCACCTTTCGTCATGGACAGGGTCCAGGTGTCGCCAGCCGCGTTGATCCGGCCAGGTGTAATCAGCGCGAGGTCGGAGGTCAGCCAACCACCCAGATCGACCACCGCGTGGCTGATCCGCCCGGTGTCGAGGTCGAACCAGACGTCCTGCACGCGGGCGGTCATATTGTCCGTGACGGTGAGCGCGGTGCCCTTGATCTGTAGGAACATCATTGGCCCACCTCCACGCCGTTTGCGATGACCCCGGCGGCTGTCAGCAGCGCGAGTGCCACAAGCGCGCTGAGCCCGATGGCCAGCCGCGCGCGGCCATATCGTGCGCGCCGCGGCGTGCGTTCGTCGCGGATCAGTCGGGCCTGATCGGCGTCGGTAAAGGCGATGGGGTCGGCGTCGCCGGTCGTTTCAAGATCGGCGGCGGCCACGTGTCTTTTGGCGTCCATGTGCGGGTCTCCTGCAAGCAAGATTGACTTGGGCAGAAAACGCCGCACGCGCCCCGATTGTTCCCGTCTTAGCCGCCGC
>JBCBCR010000011.1:31303-33708 GCA_038530495.1 Pseudomonadota bacterium
CGGTGCCCGTGGCGGGGGCAGGGGCATCGTCGGGTTCGCCGGGTGCGACAGGTTTGGGCAGGGCAGGGGACGCTGCGGCGGGGGCGATGCGGTCGATCAGCTCCTTGGGCAGTTTCAGTTCGCGGTGCGGGAACGGAATCTCGATGCCAGCTGCATCCAGCGCGCGCTTGACCTGTTCGGTATAGGCGCGGCCGATGGCCCATTGTTTGCCCGCGCGCGTCTTGATCCGGGCGCGCAGGTTGACCGCGCTTTCGCCCATGGCGATCACGCCGTGCCATTCCAGCGGCGCGATGATGTCGCTGCCCAGTTCGCCCGCCTTCACGATGTCAAAGGCGTCGTGCATGGCCTGTTTTGCCGCGTCCATGTCGCTGTTATAGGCGATGCCCGCAACCTCGACGTGGTAGGCAAAGCGGCGCATGAAGTTCGATACCGTGTCGACCGATGAAAACGGGATCAGGTGATAGGTGCCCGCCACATCGCGCAGGCCGACGGACCGGATCGTCAGCTTTTCGACCGTGCCGGAGGTGCCCGCAACGGTGACAACGTCGCCTTCGTTGATGGCGTTTTCCAGCTGGATGAAAATGCCGGTGATGATGTCCTGCACCAGCTTTTGTGCACCAAAACCGATGGCGAGGCCCAGCACACCGGCACCGGCGAGAAGCGGGGCGATATCGACGCCCAGTTCCGACAGCACCGTCATGCCACCAAAGAGCACAAGCGCGATGGACACCACGTTCTTGAACAGTGCCAGAAGCGTACGCGAGCGCGAGGAGACCTGTTTGCCCGACAGCTCTTCGGACAGGCGGGTGTCGATCCACGCAGTGAGCACGCACCACGCCACGACCAGAACCGCGACCCCGATGATCAGCGAGATCACGCGTACGATCATGTCGTTGCCACCATTGGCGAGCCAACCGGCAAGGTCGATCAGGTGCCAGCCTTCAAGCACCAGCGCGCCCGCGACAATTGCCAGACCCGTGCCCGCCGCCATCAGGCTGAGCGGCAGGAATCCGGTGATCCGGTCGCCCAGCGGCGGCAGCAGCGCGTCGATGGTGGGTGGCATGGTCACCACGGGTTTTTGCGTTGCGGCTTTGAAACAGCGCATCGAGATCAGGAATACGCCCACCCCCACAGCGGTCATCACAGTGGCGCGGCCCACCAGTTCGACCATCTGGTTGGGATTGGCCAGTGCCACACCATAGCTGATGAGCACGTAGAGCACGCCAAGCCACGGCCATGCGGCTTGCCATAGGTTGGCGCGGGCAGTGTCGGCGGTGTCTTCTTCGCTGTCGCTGGGGGCGGCCTCGGCTTCGAGCGCGCGGCGAATGCGGAAGATCGCGTAGATCGCCGCCAGAACGCCCAGCGTGACGACGGCGGTGCGCATGGAGCGTGCGAGCACGAAGTTGACCCAGACCTGGCTGATCGGGGCCACGGCGACGAGGCCATAGATCAGGAACCCGAACACGCGGCGCATACTGCGATAGACCGTTGCTTCGGTCCGGCGGGGCAGGTCGGCAAAGGTCATGTCGCGGTCGTCATCGCTGACAAACACCGACAGCGCCGTGGTCAGCAGGCCAAAGATCAGGAACGCGTTGAGGTAGATGGCCTGTGTCAGGTCAGGCCGCCCGTCGCCCAGCACAAAGCTGGCCACGGTATAGCCCGCGACCCATGCCAGCAGGACCGCGATGATGCGCAGCACAACCTGGGTGATGAACACGCCGGTGCGCGCCAGCATCGCGCCCGATTGCATCAAGGCGTTCAAACGGACCCGCGCGCTGAAAAAACGTCCAAGGCGATAGAACCCGACGGTCACAAGGATGGTGATCAAGAGCGGCAAGAGCCCCGCGGTGATGGCGGCGCGGCGTTCGGGGGTCAGCAATTCGGGCAAAAGCGCAAAGCGGCCCAGATCGCTGACCACACGGGATGCGCCTTCGCCCACTTCGCTGATCAGTTGCTGGCTGATCTCGGCGGCGCGGGTGGCGACCGTGCGGCTTTCTTCGGGGTCAGCTTCGGCTGCATCGGGCAGGGCCGCGGCGGTGTTGGGATTGCGAAGCGCCTCGATCAGGCGTGCGCGGGCATCGGGATCTTCAAGCGCGTTGATCAGCGCCTCGGTTTCGGCGGAAACGGTGGTTTCCGCGGGCTCGGAGCTGGGCGCCAGCGGGTTTTGCTGGGCGGCAAGCGGCAGGCTAAGGGTGAAAAGAAAAACGAGCAGAGAGGCCAGCAAGCGGCGGGTGGTGATAATCATGAGGGTCCGGATATGTCAGGGGCGTCAGTATGTCGAACGGATAGCGCCGCGCGGCGCAGGTAAGATGCCGGGTGCCGTATTACGAGGCATCCGGCATCACTTTGTGCAGGATTTCCTGTTCCAGCTCTGCGTCGAATAACGCGCCAAGCAGAACGGCAAA
>JBCBCR010000012.1:0-33351 GCA_038530495.1 Pseudomonadota bacterium
GAGGATTTCGTCGCTCGGCAGGTCCGGGTTGAAGTCCGACCACAGGGTGTGCGGGTTGTCGACCAGCGCGCCGTCCACCATCACCTTGGGGGCCAGAGCGTTGAAAATGTCCGCCTCGGTAAAGGACGTGTAGGCCGGGCCGCCGATCTGACTGGCAAAGACGATGCCGTCATAGCCGATGCGCACTTCGATGATGTCGGTCACACCGTTTTCGGCGCAGGCGGCAATCTCTTTCTCGCGGATCTTGCGCGAGGCGTTGGCCACATCCGTGTGTTCGGTGCCGACGCCTTGGCAGAACCGCTTGAGCCCTGCAGACGAGCCACCCGATTCCACGACCGGCGTCGGGAAGTCTGTGTTGTCACCGAACGCTTCGGCGACGATCGACGCATAAGGCAGCACGGTCGATGATCCGGCAATCTGCACCTGATCGCGTGCGGCAGCCGTGGTTGCGGCCATTGCGGTCAACGCCAGAGCAGATGTGGTGAGTTTCGCAATCGACATTCAAGTCTCCTGTTTTTTGTCCCGTGAGATCCGAACCCGAATCTCTGCGCTCTTACTGGAGCGCGTTGGTTGGGGATATGTGACAGGAATGTAACGGGTTTATGACAATGGACGATGTCGGCCTGAAAATCACACACGTGGGATTTTTTCCCACGTGTTGCCGTTTCAGAGATCGTCACGGTCCAATGCGGGCAGCGTCACCGTAAATCGCGCCCCCTGCCCCAACGCGCTATCGGCGCGCAGTCTGCCGCGGTGCCGGTTGACGATGTGTTTGACGATGGCAAGCCCGAGGCCCGTTCCGCCAAGTGCGCGGCTGCGGTGATCGTCTCCGCGATAGAACCGTTCAGAAAGCCGTGGCAGGTGCACGGGATCAATCCCGGGACCGTAGTCGATCACCTCGATGCGTGCAGCGGGCCCGCGCAACATCGGGTCGCGCGGATCATACGTGACGTTCACCGTGACCCGTTCCCCTGCCCCGCCATACTTGATGGCGTTTTCGATCAGGTTGGTGACAACCTGTTTCAACTGATCCGCATCGCCCGGCACTGCGATGGGATCGGGATCAATAACAGGGTCAAAGGTGACCGTCGCCTCGTCGGCCAGATGCCGCATCGCGCGCAGGGTCGAATCCACCACCTCGCCCAGTATCACGGTGTCGGTCGGGCGCACACGTTCGTCCCGCTCGACCCGGTTAAGCGACATCAGATCCCCGACCAGCCGGTTCATGCGCTCGGCCTCGACCTGCATGATGTCCAGAAACCGTTCAGCAGCGGCAGGATCATTTCGCGCGGGCCCGCGCAGGGTTTCGATGAACCCCATGATGGATGTCAGTGGCGTGCGCAGCTCATGACTGACATTGGCCACGAAATCGCGGCGCATCTGACTTGCGTCTTCGACAAAGCTGATGTCCTCAAAGGTGACCAGCACGGCGTCTGTACCCCTTTGCCCCACACCCGCCGCAGCGCGGCAGCTGACACGGTAGGTGGTATCGCGCGCGCCATCATTGCCCAAATACCGTGTCTCGCGCGGCTGGCCGTCGCTCAGAACGCCCTCGATCGCTTCGACCAGCATGGGCTGGCGCAGGATCGTGACAAAGTGCACGTCGCGCACGTTCGTGCCGACAAGCAGTAGAAAGCCGTCATTCGCCGCAACGATCCGTTCGGATGCGTCAATGGCAAGCGCAGGAATGGGAAGCGCCGAAACCAAACTTTGCAGCTGCGGATCGGCCATGCGCGCCTCCGCTCAGGCTGCGCGCGCCGCGGCGACGGCGTCGGTGAAAACCTGGCACAGCGCGTCAGGCTCTTCCAACCCGACGGAGACGCGCATGAACCCTTCGGTCAGGCCAAGGGCGGCTTGCGCATCCGGCGACAGTGCCCGGTGGGACGTGGACATCGGGTGCGAGATCGTCGTGCCCACGTCCCCCAAGGTCGGTGCAAAGCTCAGTGCGTTCGCCGCACGGGCAAAGGCGTTGGCCGTGGCCCGGTCACCGTCGATGACAAAGCTGACCATGTTGCAGTTCTGTCCCTTGAGCAGGGCCTGCGCCGCCTCGCGATCCGGGTGATCAGACCGGCCGGGATAGATGACCCGCGACACGCCGGGCAACGTGGCCAGATGATCTGCAAGGACCGCCGCCGTGGCCTGTGCCCGGTCATAGCGCAGCTCGAAACTGAGCATGCCGCGTTCGGCCAGCCAGCAGTCAAACGGGCTGCCGGTCATCCCGGTGGTCACGGCAAAGACGCGCAGCCGGTCGTTGATCTCCTTGTCCTTGGCCGAGATGTACCCCAAGAGCACGTCCGCATGACCGGCCAGCAGCTTGGTCACCGAATGCAAGACGACGTCGGCGCCATGGTCATAGGCGCAAAACGCCCGCGGCGTGGTAAAGGTGTTGTCGATCACCAGCAAGACGCCGGCAGCGCGGGCGATGGCGGCAATGCCCAGCACATCGGCAACGCGCAGGGTCGGGTTCGACACGACCTCCAGCAGGATCAGACGCGTCTCGGGCCGGATCGCGGCCTTGACCGCGGCGGCATCGCTGGGATCGACCAGCGTCGTGTCAATGCCCATGCGCGGCAGGTCTTCGGCCATCAGGCGCAGGCTGCGGCCATAGAGCGTGCTGGCACCGATCACGTGGTCGCCGGTCTTGGTCAGTCCCATCAGCGCCGCTGCGACCGCCGCCATGCCGGACGAGGTGACGATGCCGGGATGTGGCGCGCTTTCCATCCGGTCGATGCGCGCGGCAACGATATCGGCGTTCGGATGTCCCTCGCGCGAATAGGTATAGCCGTGCAGATCGCCTTCGTACTGCGCGTCCAGCATGTCTGGGGTTTCGGACGTGTAGACGGCCGACGGCATCAGCGGTGTCACGGTGGGATGCGAAACGGCGGGGCGGATCACGTCTGGTCGGATCAGCGTGCCTTTTTGATTGCTGCTCATGTCTGTGCCCTTATGACTTGCGAACCTCGGTCAGGGTCGTGCGGTGCCGGCGCATGTTGTCCTGATAGTGCAGCGCCGACGCCTCGAGCCCGGCGATGGCGGCGGCATCCAGCGTGCGCACCACCTTGCCCGGCATGCCCATCACCAGCGACCCGTCGGGAATGTCCTTGCCTTCGGTGATCAGCGCGCCCGCGCCGATCAGGCAATTGTTGCCGATCTTGGCCCCGTTCAGCACCGTGGCCCCCATTCCGATCAACGTATTATTCCCGATGGTGCAGCCGTGCAGCATCACCTTGTGCCCGATGGTGCAATTGCGCCCGATGGTCAGGGGGAATCCCATGTCGGTGTGCAGCACACAGTTTTCCTGGATGTTGGTGCCCGCGCCCACGTGGATGGTTTCATTGTCGCCGCGCAGGGTGGCGCAGAACCAGATGCTGGCTGCGTCCTCCACCACCACATCGCCAATCACGTTGGCGTCGGGCGCGATCCATGTGTCATCGGCGATCTGCGGACGAAATTCGCCAAGGGCATAGAGCGTCATGGCAGGTCCTCGAATTCCGTTTGTAGCGTGCGCACGTGGTCGGTCAGATGTGGCTGTTGCAAGCGGCGCAGGCGGGTGGCCTCGATGATCGTGCGCAACTGGGCTTCGGTCCGATCAAGATCGTCGTTCACCAGCACATAGTCATAGCTGTCCCAGTGGCTGATCTCGTCCCAGCTTTTGTGCATACGCCGCGCGATGGTCTCGGCATCGTCCTGTGCACGGCTTTCCAGCCTGCGACGCAGTTCGGGGATCGATGGCGGCAACAGAAAGATCGACAGCGTGTGCTGGCCGAGGGACGAGTTGCGGATTTGCTGCGCGCCTTGCCAGTCGATGTCAAAGAGCACATCGCAGCCTTCATCGATCGCGTTTGCCACAGGCGCCTTGGGCGAGCCGTAGAAATTGCCAAAGACATGCGCATGCTCGAGCATGCCGCCGTTGCTCACCTGCGTTTTGAACGCGTCGTCGCTGACAAAGTGATAGTGATCGCCATCCACCTCACCGGGGCGCGGCGCGCGCGTCGTGGCCGAGATGGAAAAGCGCAATTGCGGGTCCCAGTCGCGCAAGCGCCGGGCCAGCGTGCTTTTACCGGCACCCGAGGGCGAGGACAGGATGATCAGCAGACCGCGGCGCATCATCGCTTACTCCACGTTTTGGACTTGTTCGCGCATCTGGTCGATGAGCGCCTTGAGCGCGAGGCCAATGCGTGTCAGAGCGGCAAACTGCGCCTTGGAACACAGCGTGTTGGCCTCGCGGTTGAACTCCTGCATCAGGAAGTCGAGCTTGCGGCCCACGGCGCCACCAGAGGCGAGGTGGTCGCGCGCGGCAGTGACATGGGTGCGCAGGCGGTCGATCTCTTCTGTGACGTCGGATTTGACGGCGAGAAGGGCCAGTTCCTGCGCCACGCGGTCAGCATCGACCCCGTCAGCATTGTCGAGCACGCGGGCGAGGTTGCGGCGCAAGGTTGCGGCGGCCTCATCGCGACGCTCTTCGGCACAGGCAGCGGCCTCGGCCACCAGGGTTTCGACCTCGTCCAACTGGCTTGAGAGGATGCCTGAAAGGGCCGCCCCTTCGGTCACGCGCATCTGGTCAAAGGCGGCGATCAGCCCCGGCAGATCCTCAAGCAGCGCCGTGCGCAGCGGTGCGGGATCCGCATCCGCAGCAGTTTGTTCCAGCACGCCGCGCACCGCGGCGATGTCACCGGCGGTCGGCGGGCGCAGATCCAGCCCCTGCGATGCAGCCGCTGCTTCGATTGCACGCAGTGCTTCAATGACAGCGGTGGTCTGTTCCGGATTGATCCCGATAGAGGCTGCAGCCTCCTCACGCGACAGGCGCAGCGACAAGGTGACGTTTCCACGCTTGGCTGCCGCACTGACCATCGGTCGAACCGCAGCTTCGAGCCCGTCGATCCAGTCCGGCACGCGCAGCCGCAGATCCAGCCCCTTGCCGTTCACCGCGCGGATCTCCCATGTCCAGCGAAACGCCTGAAACGCACCGCTTTGCGTAGCAAATCCGGTCATCGAGCGCAGTGTTGTCGGGGGGGCGTCCGTCGTCATGGCACTTGCTTTAGGGTCTTTGGCAGGACCAGACAAGGCCCCCATTGCGCACCCCCTGCCCTGCGCAACGGCCCGGTACGATTAACCAATGATTAGGATTGTTCCCGACCATTCGATCAAATGCGCTACAAATATAGCGGGAAATGTTTGGGTCTGCAGCGGCGTTGCAGGATGAAGGATGGGTGATCAAACGATGGACAAGGGCGAGCAAAGACCCCACAATATAGTTGCAATGACAGAGTTTCGCGCAGAAGTCGGGTATT
This sequence comes from Pseudomonadota bacterium, assembly GCA_038530495.1. Taxonomy (GTDB): domain Bacteria; phylum Pseudomonadota; class Alphaproteobacteria; order Rhodobacterales; family Rhodobacteraceae; genus Tateyamaria. Next base: position 5,292 of record JBCBCR010000012.1, read on the forward strand.
CCGCTATTTCCCAGGTCGAGGCCTATTGGGAAGGGCTGCGCGGTATGCGCATGATGCCGAAACGGTCCGAGATTGATCCGCGCGGGATTGAAAGCGCTCTGGAAAACACCTTTGTTCTCGAACGCATCGCACCGGGTATGGCCCGCATTCGCATCGCGGGCAGCCATCTGAGCGATCTGATGGGGATGGAAGTGCGTGGCATGCCGCTGACGTCGCTGATCACCCCGCCCTGCCGTCGGCAAATCTCTGACGCGCTTGAAGAAGTGTTCCAACGGCCCGCCGTATGCGAGCTGCGGCTTGCCACCGAGCAAGGGGTGGGCCGTCCGCACATGGATGCGCGCCTGTTGCTGTTGCCGCTCAAAAGCGACCTCGGGGATGTCAGCCGCATTCTGGGCTGTCTGGTCGCCCAAGGGGACATCGGCCTGAGCCCGCGCCGTTTCGACGTGGTCGGCGCCAAGATTCGACCGATTTCTGCGCCGCTGACCGCGCCTGCGGAAAAGCCCACGCAGCCCGAGCGTCTGGAGCCTGTGCAAAAAGGATTTGCCGAGCCAAGCACCCCGTTCGAGGCGCACACGCCCCGGCCCGACGTGCCTTACCTTCGGCTGGTCAAGAACGACGACTAGGGTCCTGGCCTGGCAGGTATCAAAAGCCCTGTTTAGGCCCCTTCACCACACTCATGGTCGCGAAGAGGCCCGCAAAGGCCGATGAGCATTTGTGTCAGCCTGCCGCCCGGCTGCTCGCGCGTCCCGCGCGCAGCGCGGACAGCTCTTCGGCCACAAGGAACGCCAGTTCCAGCGATTGCGACGCATTCAGGCGCGGGTCGCACGCCGTGTGGTAGCGGTCGCTCAGATCCTCTTCGGTCACGGCACGCACGCCGCCGGTGCATTCGGTCACGTCCTGACCGGTCATCTCGAAATGCACACCGCCGGGGATCGTGCCTTCGGCCGCATGCACGTCAAAGAACTCGCGCACCTCGCGCAGCACCGAGTCGAACGGCCGCGTCTTGTACCCCGTCGACGATTTGATCGTGTTCCCGTGCATGGGATCGCACACCCAAACGACATTGGCGCCCTCTTGCCGCACGGTGTTGATCAGGCGCGGCAGGTGTTCGCCCACATTGCCCGCGCCAAAACGCGCGATCAGGGTCAGACGCCCTGCCTCGTTCTCGGGGTTCAGCTTGGCCATCAGCAGTTTGAGATCGTCCGCCGTCATCGTCGGGCCGCATTTCAGACCAATGGGGTTCTGCACACCGCGGGCAAATTCCACGTGCGCGCCATCGGGCTGGCGTGTGCGGTCCCCGATCCAGATCATGTGGCCTGAGCCCGCGAGCCACTTGCCAGAGGTCGAGTCGACCCGGGTCAGCGCCTCTTCGTATTCCAAGAGCAGCGACTCGTGGCTGGTGTAGAATTCGACGGTGCTGAATTCATGTGTTGTGTCTGCCGTGATCCCTGCCGCCGACATAAAGTCGATTGTGTCCTGGATGCGGCTTGCGATCTCGCGGTATTTCTCGGCCTCGGGCCCTTCGGCAAAGCCGAGCGTCCATGAGTGCACGCGGTGCATGTCCGCGAAACCACCGGTCGAGAACGCGCGCAGCAGGTTCAGCGTCGCCGCGGCCTGGGTGTAGGCCTGCAGCATTTTGCCCGGATCGGGAATGCGCGCCTCTGGCGTGAACGCCAGTTCGTTGATGATGTCACCGCGGTAGCTGGGCAGCTCGACGCCATCCACCGTTTCGGTGGGGGCACTGCGCGGCTTGGCAAACTGCCCCGCCATGCGGCCCAGCTTGATCACCGGCACCTTGGCGCCGTAGGTCAGCACCATCGCCATTTGCAGCATGATCTTGAACGTGTCGCGGATGCTGTCGGCGCTGAACTGGTCAAACGCCTCGGCGCAATCGCCGCCCTGCAACAGGAACGCCTCGCCCCGCGACGCTTCGGCCAGTTGTGCCTTCAGGCGGCGCGCCTCACCGGCGAACACCAACGGCGGATACTGGGCGAGCTTGGCCTCCACCGCGCCCAAGGCGTCAGGGTCGGTATAATCGGGCATCTGAACCCGGGGCAGCTTGCGCCAGTCAGATTTTGTCCAATCGCTCATCTCATTCACTCCACTGGTGTTAGCGATCACGCAGGATCGGTCCCCTCTATACAAAAGCGAATGCGCGGTGACCATAACGTAATTGCGCCTCTTGACGCGGTGCACACCCCATGGTCAGGCTTCCGCATCGACGTGGGAGAAACCCGCGCAACTGCCAGTGGAAAAGGCTTATCGCCCATGATCCGAGCCATCTCAGAGGCCCCCAAAGAGGCCCCCGTCACAAAGCGTTTTGTCTTTGTCCTGCTGGATAATTTCACGCTGTTGTGTTTCTCGGCTGCGCTCGAGAGTTTGCGGATTGCAAACCGGATGGCGGGCAAGCCGCTTTATGCGTGGCAGATCGTCGGCGAAGGCGGTGATGTGGCCGTGTGCTCTGCCGGGACGGCGTTCAAACTCGACGGCGATCTCGAAGAGCTTTCGCGCGACGACATCGTCATGCTGTGCGGCGGTATCGACGTTCAGGCCGCCACGACCAAACGCCTGCTCAGCTGGCTGCGCCGCGAGGCGCGCAAGGGCCTGATGACTGCCGGATTGTGCACGGCGGCCTATACGTTGGCGCGCGCAGGACTGCTGGACGGCAAGAAGGCGACGATCCACTGGGAAAACCAGGACAGCTTTTGCGAAGAATTCCAGGATGTCGAACTGACCAAGTCTGTGTTCGTCATTGATGACAAGCGTTTGACCACGGCAGGCGGCACGTCGTCCATTGACCTGATGCTCAAACTCATTGCCGACGATCATGGTGAGGAACTGGCCAACGCGGTGGCGGATCAGCTCATTTACTCGTCGATCCGGACCGATCAGGACACCCAGCGCCTGAGCGTGCCGACCCGCATCGGCGTGCGCCATCCGAAGCTGAGCCAGGTCATCCAGATCATGGAACAGAACATCGAAGAACCGATCAGCCCGTCGATCCTGGCCAAGGATGTGGGCATGTCGACACGGCAGCTGGAACGGTTGTTCCGGCGCTATCTGAACCGCTCGCCCAAGCGCTACTACATGGAACTGCGCCTGCAAAAGGCGCGCAACCTGCTGATGCAAACCGATATGAGCGTCATCAACGTGGCACTCGCCTGCGGCTTTGCCTCACCGTCGCATTTCTCGAAATGCTACCGCGCGCATTACGACACGACGCCGTATCGCGAACGCGGCAGCCACGCGGCCCGGTTGTCTGTCTGACGGCCCTCGACGCCCGCAAAGGCGCCGAAGCGTAAACAGGTGTCATCCTGGCGCGTTTGCCGTTTTGCGGATTCAAAAGAACTGCTGCGCGTCCAGGCCAAATGTCACTGCACCAATGACCGCACCGCTGTCAGGGTCGGTGATGGGCATTGAAACCTGGACAAGGTAGCTTTGGGTGCTTTCATCGAATTCAACCTCGGACACGTGAACCGACCCCGGGCCGGCCATATACGTCTGGATGAATTTCGCCTCGTCGCCTTGCCAGTAATCTGAGGTGATGGCGCTGCTGGCCACGTTGAGGCCGACGGCATCCATAACGAAAACTTCGCGGATCATACCATTCGATTTCGAAACGTGTTCGGCCAAATGCTCCGACGCGGCAGTGTCCATTACGGACGAGATAAGGGGCGTCGACGCCATTCCAACCTCGCTGCGCCATCTGGTGTCCATTTCATTGATTGTGGATTGCGCAATGCCGGCGTGTTCCGCGTTCTGGGCATTGAGCGCAGCCAAGACGACTGGCGCATTCAACCAAGTGGTGGCTTGCTCAATTGCAAAAGCGGTTGCAGCACTTGCGGTATTCGAGGCTGCAGCGCTTTGACCTGCGACCAGCAAAGCGCAGGTCAAAAGTGCACGTTTCATGGTCATAACCTTCCTGATTGTCTCTCATGATGAGAGAGCGTTAGGTTGATCGGATTATTGGCGGGTTACGCTTCGCCGCGAAATCCAGTAGCAACGACGAATTTCTCTGAACTGTCCGCACGCGAGGCTGGAGGTTTCACGTTCGCAACCTTGGTGAACCGTTGCTTGAGCAATTTCTGAAGCTCCCCCTCGGCGCCGCCGGCCAGAACCTTGGCCACAAAAGTCCCACCCTGGTCGAGCACGTCAAAGGCGAAATAAGCCGCCGCTTCGCACAGCGCTATGATACGCAAGTGATCGGTCTGCTTGTGACCCGAGGATGCCGCCGCCATGTCCGACATGACAACGTCTGCCTTGCCGCCCAGCCATTCCTTCACCTTGGTGTCGGCGTCGTCCTCCATGAAATCCAACTGGTGCAATTCGCACCCTGCGATCGGTTCCATTTCCTGCAGATCAACGCCAAGGATGGTGCCCACGGCCTTGCCGGATTTCTCCCCAAGCGCGTTCACGCGTTTCACGGCCACCTGACACCAGCCACCGGGCGCTGCACCCAGATCCACCACCCGCGCGCCAGGCACGAGAAAGCGGAATTTGTCGTCCAGTTCCATGATCTTGAACGCCGCGCGGCCACGATACCCCTCGTTCCGCGCGCGGACGACATAGGGATCGTTCAGCTGTCGCTCCAGCCACCGGGTCGAGCTGAGCTTGCGGCCCCGGGCGGTCTTCACCTTGACCTTGAGCGCGCGTTGACCGCGACCGGACGTGTTTTTGCCTGTGGGGGTCTTGGCCACGGGGATCACCTTGTTTGATAGGCCTGCGATGTAGCCGCTGGGGTGCGGCGGTTCAAGCGTGCGGCATCAAAGGTTGGCTGTGTCCAGCACGCCATCCGCGCTCATCTGCGCATAAAGCAGCCCCTCGCGCAGGCCGCGGTCGGCCACCGACAGGCGGTCCGTGGGCCAACAGCGCATAAGCGCCTGCAGGATCGCGGCACCCGACATGATGAGCGCATGCCGGTCCGAACCGATACGCGGATCGGCGCGCCGTCCACGCGGCCCCATGCTCAGATAGGACCGGATCACGGTGTCGATCTCGTCCGACGTCATGCGCAGCCCATCCACCTTGGTCCGGTCATAGCGTTTGAGGCCCAGATGCGACGCTGCGACCGTGGTGACGGTCCCCGATGTGCCCACGATCTGGAACCGTTCGGTCGGCTCGGTCGCGTGGTACGGCGAGAAGTCGGACAGGTTTTCCTCGAAAAACCAGCTCATTAGTGCAAAGCGGGCGGCATCATCCTCAACATCGCTGAACTGTTCGCGCAAGGTCGCCACGCCGAGCGGGACGCTGATCCAATCGACCACGCGCGCCTCGGTCGCCGGGGCGTCTCCCCGCTTTAGTCCTTCGCGCAGACGCATGATGGCCTGCGGCCGGTCGCTGCGTTTGATCTGTGACAGATCCAACCAGACAAGCTCGGTCGAGCCACCACCGATATCCACCACCAGCAGGTTTTCCGTCTTGCGACTGACCAGCGGCGCACAGGAAATAACCGCCAGCCGCGCCTCTTCTTCGGGGGCGATGATGTCGAGCCGAAGGCCGGTTTCCTGATGCACGCGTTTGATGAAATCCTGCGCGTTCGCGGCCCGGCGGCACGCCTCGGTTGCCACCAGCCGCATGCGCCGGACCTTGTTGCGTTTGAGCTTTTGCTGACAGATGCGCAGCGCCTGGATCGTGCGTGACATGGACCCGCGCGACAGCCGTCCTGACGTCTCAAGCCCAGTGCCCAACTGCACCGATTTCGAAAAACTGTCGACCACATGAAAGCCCGCGCCGCGCGGCTCGGCGATCAACATGCGACAACTGTTGGTGCCCAGATCCAGCGCGGCATAAAGCTCCGGCGATCCTGAGGCACGTGGCACGGGACGCGGGGCCTGTCGCGGCCCCCTTTTCTGTGTCGCGCCCGCACCTTGGGGACGCTGTGGCGCCATCTTTTGCGCCTTTCAATTCGAGTTGTATTAACGATACGAGCGCACCCGGTTTCGTGCAAGGGTCGTTTGCGTCAATTGTCGTGTCGAAATTGACGCCCCATATGATTAACTGCTGGCTTACACCGACACCAAGTGGAGGAATCACATGCCCGACGTCACCATCGTTTACTGGCGCGACATCCCTGCCCAGGTCATCGTGGGCAAAGGGCGGCGCGGCGTAAAACGCCAGCTCGAAGAACGGTTCGAGCAGGCGATTGACCGCGCCGCGATGAAGGTCGGCGCGCGCGATGCCGATGCCTATCTGGCCGAGTGGCGCAAGGCAGATCCGTTTGTGGCCGAAGGGGACGCAGCAGAGCTTGCCGAAAGCTGGGCCACCAAGCTGGAAACCGAATACGACACTGCGCGCCTCAAGGCGCTGATCGACAACGAAGGCCGCGCCTGAACAGCTGATGTTCAAAGCGCTTCACAGCTTAGGAGACGCCGCCATGGCCCTGCTGCAGTTCAAGAAAAAGCCCCAAGGCCCCCAGCCCGGCACGCATTCTGCCGACATGGAAGCGTTTTTGCAGGGCTATTCGATCGAGGTCATGCCGCGCACCGCCGCAAAGGTCGAGGATTTCCGCGCCTTGCTGCCCGCAGGCACCCGCGTCTACATCGCCCATATCGAAGGCACGCCCATCGAGGACATGGTCTCCACGGCCAAGCGCATCGCGGATGAAGGGTTTGCCGTGATGCCGCATTTCCCCGCGCGCATCATCAAGGATCAGGCCACGCTCGAAGACTGGATTGCGCGCTATCAGGGTGAGGCTGGCGTGGATCAGGCGCTGCTGCTGGCCGGCGGCGTGGACACGCCGCACGGTGACTATCATTCGTCGATGCAACTCTTGGAAAGCGGCGCCTTTGGACGCGCGGGTTTCAAGCGTCTGCACGTGGCTGGTCATCCCGAGGGGAACAAGGATATCGACCCCGACGGCGGCATGAAAAACGTCGAAGAAGCGCTTGTTTGGAAACAGAAATTCTCGGATACTTCTGACGCACAGATGGCGATCACAACCCAGTTTGCGTTCGAAGCCGATCCAATTATCGCGTGGGCCAACGACCTGAAAGACGCCGGGATTACGTTGCCGGTCCACATCGGCATAGCCGGGCCTGCCAAGCTACAGACGATGATCAAGTTCGCCATTGCCTGCGGCGTGGGTCCCTCTCTGCGCGTTCTGCAACGTCGCGCCAAGGATGTCAGCAAGCTGCTGTTGCCCTTCGAACCCACTGAGGTGCTGGCAGATCTGGCCGCGCACAAGGCTGCACACCCCGACAGCAATATCGAACAGGTGCACTTCTTCCCCCTCGGCGGGATCAAGACCAACGCCACCTGGGCGATCGAGCATGGCGGCACGTCAGCAACACCCGTGGCCTTGTCCGCCTGACCTGCATCTTGGGCGCGATATGCCAGTCGCGCTCATAACCTTCCTGCAAAGAATTCAACGCGCCCACCCTCGCCCTTTGCGCATGAACGCCGTAGGTGTCTTTTACAATTCGCGAGGTGTCGTTTTGCGCCGCGCTCATCGCCCGCAAATACCGGATCACACGCCCAGAGGCTCTATCAGGAAAGCACCGACATGACTCGCACCGTCATCGAATCGAAAACCAAAACCGCCCTCATCGGCTTTGATCAGCCGTTTTGCGTGATCGGTGAACGGATCAATCCCACGGGACGCAAAGTTCTGAACGAAGAGCTTGAGCGCGGCGATTTCTCACGCGTGCAGTCCGATGCGCTGGCACAGGTGGCCGCAGGTGCGACGGTGCTCGACATCAATTCGGGGGCAGTGTTTTCCAACAAGATGGCCGAAGACCCGCGTTATGCCGACAACAATTTTGTCGAGCCCATGCTGATGAAACAGCTTGTCGAATGCGTGCAAGAGGTGACGGACATCCCACTGTGCATCGACAGCTCCGTGCCCGGTGCACTGGAAAACGGACTGGCTGCGGCCGAAGGACGTCCGCTCCTGAATTCGGTCACCGGTGAAGAAGAGCGCCTCGAAATGGTGCTGCCACTGGTCAAGAAATACAACGTGCCCGTGGTTGCCATCTCCAACGACGACACCGGCATTTCCGAAGATCCCGATGTTCGCTTTGCCGTGGCCAAAAAGATCGTGGAACGTGCGGCTGACTTTGGCATCCCGGCCCACGACATCGTGGTCGATCCGCTGGTCATGCCCATCGGAGCTATGGCGACGGCCGGTTTGCAGGTGTTCACGCTTGTGCGGCGCCTGCGCGAAGAATTGGGGGTCAACACCACATGCGGTGCGTCCAACATCTCCTTCGGGCTGCCCAACCGTCACGGCATCAACAACGCATTCCTGCCCATGGCCATGGGCGCTGGCATGACATCCGCGATCATGAACCCGGTCGCCCTGCCCGTCGGCCCGACCAAGATCGCTGAAAAACGCGCCGCGGTCGAAGCCGCAGGGATCATCCTGCCCGAAGGCATGGATGACGAGGCATTTGTCCAGATGTTCGGCATGGGCTCGACCAAGCCGCGTGCCGGCAAAGAGATGGAGGCGATCCGCGCCGCCAACTTTTTGACCGACAATGACGATGGTGGTGGCGAATGGATCAAATTCAATCGCCCCGCAGCAAACGGCGAAGCGGGTGGCCGAGGTCGTGGCGGGCGCGCAGGTGGACGCCGCCGCCGCGCTTGATCCGGGTTGGCTCAGGCGCGTAACGCGTTCGTTATTCGTCAAAAATTCCGCTGACGCTTTAGGCGCATTGGACGGCCCGGTGCAGCGACGCACGGGCCGTCTTTTCGTTTCTGCCGCAATGCCCGCGCAATCGCGATCATTCCTTGGATTGGTAACGCGGTCTTAACGCACCGTCCGCTATGCCTCGCTCAAGTTTGAACCATTGGCGGAGACGGTGACATGAGCAGTCTACGAATCCCGGGCACGGCGTGTCATGAGTGAGACGATCGCGTTGCAGGAACGGCTCGATAGTGTGGCAGCTGTCGACCTGTCGGCGACCCTGTCAAAACTGCCCGCAGACAGTTCCGTTGTCCTCGACGGCAGCAAGGTGACCCATTTCGGTGCTCTCGCGCTGCAGGTGGTTTTGAGCGCAGCCAAAACTTACCACGCGGGCGGTGGCAACATCTCCTGCGTTGATCTACCCGACCGCGCTGCCGGGCACCTCGCTGCCATGGGCATCGATGGCATGCAATTGATGGAGGCCGTGCATGACGCTTGAGGTTCTTGCCGTTGATGACAGTCGCACCATGCGCACGATGATCCGCCTCGCCCTCGAACCCGAAGGGTTTACGGTGCACACGGCGGATGACGGCGTACATGGCACCGAAGTGCTCGAGGGGATTGCGCCGGACGTTATCATCACGGACATCAACATGCCGCGCATGGACGGGTTCGGCTTTATCGATGCGGTGCGCCAGACGGACGGCCACAGGTCGACGCCGATCCTCGTGCTGACAACAGAAAGCGGGACCGAATTGAAAACCCGCGCGCGAGAGGCTGGGGCGACCGGTTGGATCGTGAAACCATTCGACCCGGTCAAGCTGATCAAAGCGCTGCGCATGGTTTCCGGGTAAGGAGTTTACAATGTCGACCCCCGACCCGATGGCCGAAATCCGCGCGTCCTTTTTCATCGAGTGCGAAGAGCTTTTGGAAGCCATGCAGGATGGCCTGCAAGAGCTTGAAAGCGGCGATGAAGACCCCGAAACAATCAACGTCGTGTTTCGCGCCGTTCACTCGATCAAAGGCGGCGCAGGCGCCTTCGGTCTAGAGGTCATGGTGCACTTTGCCCATCGGTTCGAAACCGTCCTCGACAATGTCCGGTCCGGGACGTTGTCCGTCGACAGCGAACTGTTGAAGCTCTTCTTTCGCGCCGGCGATCACCTTTACGATCTCGTGCGCTGCTGCCGAGATGGCGACACCGTGCCCGAGGCTGAAGGCAAGGCAATACTTGAAGGCCTCGACGCCCATATCGGCCCCGAAGCCGAGCAGGAAGAAGCAGAGATCGACTTTCAACCAGCCACGCTTAGTCTCGATCTCGATCTGGACCTGGGGCTTCCAGCGCTTGAAATCGACACCAGCAAACCACGCTGGCGCATCAAATTTACGCCAGATGCGGACATGTATGAAAGCGGTAACGACGCTTTCCCGATCCTGCGGAACCTTGCCGAATTGGGCGAGGCGGAGATCAAATGCGATGTCTCCCGGCTGCCGCAACTAGCCGAATTATCCCCAGAAAGCGCGTATCTTTCCTGGACAATCGACCTCACAACAGAAGTTGACGAGGCCGAAATTCGATCCGCTTTCGAATTCGTTGACGGCCTTTGCAAGTTCGAAGTGTCTCGCCATGACGCCCTGCCCGACACACCCGAAGCCGCCCCTGAACCGATCGACGTCGAAGACACCCCGGCTGAAATCGATCCCCCGAAAGCCGAAACACCACCACCCATTGAAAAAACGGCGCCCGAGGCAACCGCCGCAGCACCGTCCGCGAAAAAACAACCCTCCCCTTCAGGAAACGCCGCCAAAAGCGTTGTTCGGGTTGATATCGACCGCATCGAACGCCTGGTCAATCTTGTCGGCGAACTGGTGATCAACCAGGCAATGCTAGCGCAAAGTCTCGAAAGTGCAGGTCTTTCCCCGCATTCCGACGCCATGCATGGCCTGGAAGAGTTTCAACGTCTCACCCGCGACATCCAAGACAGTGTGATGATGATCCGTGCCCAACCGGTCAAGCCGTTGTTTCAGCGCATGTCCCGGATCGTGCGCGAAGCCTCGTCCGCGGTAGGCAAGGAAGTGCGACTTGTCACCGAAGGTGACACCACCGAGGTCGATAAAACCGTCATCGAACGGTTGGCTGACCCCCTCACCCACATGATCCGCAACGCCGTTGACCACGGGCTCGAAGCCCCAGACGATCGCGTCGCTGCAGGGAAACCTTCCGAAGGCATTGTCACGTTGAAAGCGGCGCATCGGTCGGGCCGCGTGGTCATCGAGGTTGCGGATGATGGCGGCGGCATCAACCGCCCCAAAGTGCAGCAGATCGCCGTTGACAAGGGGCTCATCCCCGCCGACACCACTTTGAGCGACAGCGAGATCGACAACCTGCTGTTCATGCCGGGTTTTTCCACGGCGACGAGCGTGTCCAACCTTTCCGGTCGCGGCGTTGGCATGGATGTCGTCAAAACGTCGATCCAATCGCTCGGTGGGCGCATTGCAATCTCGTCTGCGCCGGGTGCCGGAACCACGTTTTCCATCTCGCTTCCGCTCACGCTGGCCGTGCTTGATGGTATGGTGGTGCACGTGGCTGATGAAACCCTCGTGATCCCGCTCAGTGTCGTTGCAGAAACACTAACAATCCGCGACGACACGGTCGACGAAATCGACCCGACGACCAAGGTCGTGCGGGTGCGCGGTGGCTTCGTCCCGCTTCTCGATCTTGGCATCGAACTCGGCTACCGCAGTGCCACCGACAACCTGATCGGCTCCGTCGCCCTCCTGATTGCCCAAGAGGACGGCAGCCGTGCCGCATTTGTTGTCGATCAGATACAGGACCAGCGCCAAGTGGTGATCAAAGGTCTGGACGACGCACTTTTCCGCGCGCCGGGTATCGCCGCGGCCACAATCCTCGGCGACGGGCAAATCGCCTTGATCGTTGATCCATCAGACATCATCGCGCAAGCGCCCAGTCGACGTAGCGCGCAATCCACGCAAACGCGTTTGGAGGCTTGAAATGACAGAATTGGCCGAAGCATCGAAATCCGTTGAATTGCTCACGTTCAAACTCGGCGAGCAGGAATATTCGCTCGACATCATGTGCGTGCGAGAAATCCGCGGCTGGACCCAGGCGACGCCTTTGCCACATGCGCCATCCTACATGAAAGGTGTGATCAATCTGCGCGGCACGGTTCTGCCAGTGATCGACCTGGCCCAGCGTCTTGGCTTGCCAGTGACAGAACAATCCGATCGTAACGTGATCATCGTAGTGAAAAACGCGGATATGCTGGCGGGTCTGCTCGTTGATGCTGTGTCCGACATTATCGCGCTCGAGGATGAAGACATGCAACCGCCCCCTGACGCGGCAGCCGGCTCCCAACCAGGCGTCATTAAATCGATCACCCTGATCGACGATCGCATGATCCGCGTGTTGGAACTGTCCCACCTCGTGACGAAATTCCAGACCGATGCCGCTTGATGCCGCGCGACGCCACCCATGACCTGCTTACGCAGGACGTCTTTGCCCAAATCGCATCCCTCGCCAAAAGTGAGAGCGGTCTGCAATTGGGCGATGAGAAAAGGATGATGGTGCAATCGCGCCTCAAAAAGCGCCTGCGCGAGACGAACATGGAAAGTTTTCAGTCATATGGAGCCTTCGTGCAGTCCGAGGCCGGCAGTGCCGAACGGCGCATGATGATCTCGGCATTGACAACAAATGTGTCCCATTTTTTCCGAGAAGAGCACCATTTCGACGTTCTGACACGAGAGTTGGCAGAGGTCTTTGAACGCAAGATTGCACAACGAGAACGGATTCGGATCTGGTCGGCAGGCTGTTCAAAGGGACAGGAGCCTTATTCTATTGCGATGCATCTCTTGGGTGCGTTCCCCGCACTGAAAGACGCAGATTTTCGCGTTCTGGCGACGGATATTGATCCGCAGGTCTTGGCCGTTGCCAAGGCAGCTCACTATGCGGCGCACGACGTTCGCTCGATTCCAGAGGCCCTTTGCAGGAAATTCATGCGGGCTAGTGATGACGGTTCGCATTTTGAAGTCGTTTCTGAAATACGACGGTTCATCACTTTCAATGAGCTTAATCTGCTGCAGTCATGGCCGATGAAACATGGGTTTGACGCAATCTTTTGCAGAAACGTCGTCATTTATTTTGATCTCGAAACCCAAGAGGCCCTTTGGCCGCGGTTTCTGAAGGCTCTCGGCCCGGATGGCATTCTGTTTCTTGGACACTCCGAACGGATCGCGGTGCCCGAGGCATTCGGAATGAGGACAATCGGGCAGACAACGTATCGCGCATTGGCATCAACACATCGGCAATAGGAGAATTCCATGGCCCTCAGAGACCAGATCAGAATTATGGTTGTGGATGACATGTCGACGAGCCGCGGCCTGATCACTCAAGCGCTCGATGCGCTTGGAGTGCGGCATGTCTCAACCGCCGATGACGGGGCAGATGCGCTGAACACCTTGGCCAGAGCGCCGGTTCATCTGGTGATCTCGGATTACAACATGCCGAATATGGATGGGTTGAAACTGCTGCATCACCTGCGCAGCGGCGCCAAAACGAAGGGCGTCGGGTTTATCCTGATCACCGGCCGAGCCGAACAGGAGATCATCGATTACGGGCGCAAGTTGGGGATGAACAACTACCTGAAGAAACCATTTGAGGCCGCTGATTTGCGCAAATGCATCGAGTCGGTTGTGGGTCCACTCTAATCGGTCGGTTGCGTCGTATTTCATGAACAGTGAGACCTATAAACGCGTTTCCGCGCAGCTCCGTCTGATTTCACATGATGTGAAACAGATCGAAGACGCGTTCGAAAGGTTGAGCGGCCAGATCATCAGCGACACGGAAGCGGATGCCATTCATGGCATCCAGCGCCTTGATCACGTGCAGCAGCGGCTGGCGGATTTGGCCGTGGTTTTTCAGCACTTGGGCGATGAGATGCCGCATGGGGCGCCGCTTGCTGCGCGCCTGAATCTGGAAGAAACGCGGCGTATCGTGTCAGACTTGCCTGCGCGGAATGATCAGGTCGCGGGTGACTTGGACCTTTTTTGAGATCCTGGCCCTGCGCAACTGCACAGGTCTTTGAGCTCCAGACGCTTGTGCTGGCAAACACGCGCCTGCGTCTTCAACGAACATTGAGACAGGCACGTCGCGATTTCGCCATGGCGCAGCATCACAGTGATCGGACCACAGTCTGGTGCCTTTACCGGCTGTGCCAAGCGTTAGACCGTGACCAGACCCAGATCAAATCAGAGATCAGAACAGTTCCAAGCCATTGCCAGCTGAATGTTGCACGATTTCGGGTTGTTCCGGTGCCACGGAGGCATCCGCCAGACGTTGTAGCGCCTTGCCGGTTGCGGGCCAAAATCGGATGTTGCGTGCCGAGGTGCCGCCAAATGAATGCGTGATCAGCGGGATTCCTTCGTTGGCGAGAAAACTCAGGGTATATTCGGCGTTGCGTTGCCCGATATCAGACAGACCCGACACCATGCGCGCGCCACCAAAAGCCTTGGCTTTGAGCCGTTCGCGTCGGGCGCCTTGCTTGCTCATCGCGTTGATCAACAGTTCGATCTCGTTGATGTGCGCCAGGCTGTCGAATTTCGACCCGGTGCTGTTGTCCGCCAGCAGCATGTGGTTCATGCCGCCAACGCCCGCCTCTTCATCCCAAAGACAGCATGCAACGCAGGAACCAAGCAGCGTTGAAATGATCGTGCCGTCATTGCCCCCGATCGCGTGTTGACCTTGGGTGATATGTACGCGGCGTTCCATCATGCAGCACATCCCATCAGACGAAGCAGATCGCGGCCAGCATCGCGCGGGTGTGCGCATTGCTCGGCGGCATCAAGATGCAGCGCAGCGGTGGGCATGCCGGCCACCACACAGGTTTCGGCGCTTTGCACGACGGTGCGCGCGCCATTGCTGCGCAGATCTTTCATGCCGCGCGCGCCGTCATCGCCCAGTCCGGTCAACAGCATCGCACCGACCTGGCGCGCCCAGGGCACGGCAGAGAAAAACAACTGATCGACCGATGGACAGTACGTGGCATCAGCGTCCTGAGGCACCAGCGTGGCGCGCCACATGCCGGCAGCAAAGCGCACGCAAGTTTGCAGGCTTTCGGCTGGTGCGAGGTAAATCGCGCCCGACTCCAATGATTGCCCCTCGCGCGCCATGTAGGCGCGCAGCTGCGTATTGTGGCCCAGACGACGGCAAAAACTGATCAGAAAACGTTGTGGCATGTGCTGCGCGATGACGATCGGCGGACAACCGCGGTCAAAACTTGCCAGCACCATTTCAATCGCGCTGACACCGCCGGTTGACGCGCCGATCAGGACAATATGACCGTCGGGATTTGGCGCCGCCTTGGTTCCGGTGTGCTGAAAGGCATGGCCCGCCTCTTTCACCTTGTCGCGCAGCTGGTCGAATTGCGCGCTGTGCACGCGGTCGCCCTTGGCCACCACCGCGACAGCGCCCATATCGCGCGCCTGCGTCGCGATTTCCGGCCGCAACGCGACCATGCCCGAAAACACGACAACCGGCATCGGGCGCAGGCGCATGACGTGGCCCAGAAACTCAAGCCCGTTCACCTCGGGCATGTCGAGGTCAAGGATCAGCACATCGGGATTGGTCTGCTTGATCACACCGCGCGCCTCTTGCGCAGAACCAGCAACGCCGACAACAATCAGCTCAGGGTCCTGTTTCATCACTGCGCGCAACAGGGCGCGCATGGTCTGCGAATCGTCGACGATCACGATCCGCACCGGCTGACTAATTGTCGTGTCTGCTGTCACTGTCACAGCCCCGCAACCCTGAACCAAACGACCAACTGCGGCATGCATGCCTACGATGCCAATCGCGTGAGAGGGGTTTAGGGCGCGCCAGTGAACGCAGGCTTAATCGCGTCACGGAAAAGCGGATTATCCAAAGGAAAGTCTCGTACGTGCTTGAAAATTGCGCTCAGGCAAAGGCTTGGATACCGGTGATCGCCCGCCCCAGGATCAGCGCATGCACGTCATGCGTGCCCTCGTAGGTGTTCACCGTCTCGAGGTTCTGCGCGTGGCGCATCACGTGATATCCCGCCTGAATGCCGTTGCCACCGTGCATGTCGCGGGCCATGCGCGCGATATCCAGCGCCTTGCCGCAGTTGTTGCGCTTGACGATCGAGATCATTTCAGGCGCGAACCGGCCCTCATCAAACAGCCGCCCAACCCGCAGCGATGCCTGCAGGCCAAGGGCAATTTCCGACTGCATGTCCGCCAGTTTCTTCTGGTACAGCTGTGTCGCGGCCAAGGGGCGTTTGAATTGGTGCCGGTCAAGCCCGTATTGCCGGGCGCGGGTCATGCAGTCTTCGGCCGCGCCCATCACGCCCCACGAAATGCCGTAGCGGGCGCGGTTCAGACAGCCAAACGGCCCGCCCATGCCCTGAATCCCCGGCAGCAGGGCGTCTTCGCCCACCTCGACGTCTTCCATCACGATCTCGCCGGTGATCGAGGCGCGCAGGGACAGCTTTCCGCCGATTTTCGGCGCCGAAAGCCCCCTCATCCCTTTTTCAAGGATAAATCCGCGGACCGCCCCGCCATGCGCGTCGGATTTGGCCCAGACGACAAACACATCCGCAATGGGGCTGTTGGAAATCCACATCTTCGCGCCATTCAGGACATATCCACCGTCCACCTGCCGGGCGCGCGTTTTCATCCCGCCGGGGTCGGATCCCGCATCCGGCTCGGTCAGGCCAAAGCAGCCGATCCATTCGCCACTGCCAAGCTTGGGCAGATATTTCTGGCGCTGTTCCTCGGACCCGTAGGCCTGGATCGGGAACATGACCAAGGATGACTGCACCGACATCATCGATCGGTAACCGCTGTCGATCCGCTCGACCTCGCGCGCGACCAAGCCATAGGACACATAGCCCGCACCGGCGCAGCCATATTCCTCGGGCACTGTCACACCGAGCAGACCATTGGCCCCCATCTCGCGAAAGATCTCGGGATCGGTCTCTTCGTTCAGATAGGCGCTTTCGACCCGGGGCAGCAGCTTGTCCGTCGCAAAGGCGCGTGCCGCGTCGCGGATCATCCGCTCTTCTTCGGTCAACTGATCGTCCAGAAGGAACGGATCGTCCCACGTAAACGGAAGTCCCTTGTGATCGGTGGTCGCCATGAACTGCCCTCATCTGTGATGTTGTGCCTGAGATAGCAGCGCGGCGCGGCCTGTCCCAGAGCAAAAGTGCCGCGGGGTGCGGCGGCTACGTGGGGCGTTTTGGCGCGGGACCGCGATAGGCCACAAGCAACTCTTCGGGCACCTCGCTGCCATCCTGCATGAACGGCAGAACGCCCTTGCGTGAGGACGTTCCGCGCATCGCCCGAATATCGGCATCCGAAACCGTCACCCGCTGATTGCAGCGCCGACCCCATTCGGCCAAATGACCATAAAGCCGCGCCAGCGTGTCCTCATGCCCCGGCCCCTTGGCAAGGTCATGAAATTCCTCCGGGTCCTCCACCAGGTCAAACAGCATTGGACGCAATCCGCCTTCGGCGTGCATCAGTTTAAAACGTCCGTCGAACACCATGAAAAGGCGGCACTCTTTGGGGTCGAGCCCCAATTTCAGCGCCTGCGGCGTTGCGGAATAATCGTATTCCGAAATCGCATATCTGCGCCAATCAGACCGTTCGCCGCGCAACCACGGCGCCAGTGATTTGCCTTCAACGATGTGGTCCGGCGGCGTGCCGCCCGCGGCTTCGATAAAGGTCGGGACCAGATCGATGGATTCTACCAGCGCGTCACAGGTCGTGCCACGCGTGCCATCCGCTTCGGACCGGGGATCATAGACGATCAGCGGCACCTTCACCGACGGGTCGTGAAACAGGTCTTTCTCCCCCAGCCAGTGATCGCCCAGATAATCGCCGTGGTCCGATGTCAGCACGATCATCGTCTGATCCATCTGCCCGGTCGCCTCCAAATGGTCGAGCAGCACGCCCAACTGATCATCGCACTGCTTGATCAGCCCCATGTAGGCCGGGATCACCTTGTTGCGCACCGCGTCACGCTGGAACGCTTGGGCGACGCGGTTTTCCATGTATGCGCCAAAAACCGGTTGCGGATTGTCGCGCTCGATCGCGTGGCGCGTTGCTGCGGGCACATGGTTGCGGCCATACATGTCGTGATACGGCGCGGGCACGATATAGGGCCAGTGCGGCTTGATATAGCTGACATGCGCGCACCACGGGCCCTGCGCCTGATCGATGAAATCGATGGTGCGCCGGCTCAGCCACGGGGTTTCGCTGTGCGCCTCGTCGATATTGGCGGGCTTGTCGGCATTGTCGAACATCCAGCCGCTGGCCATGTCGCCATCGTCGTCCACGCCGGCGTTGGCATTCCCGGCCCACGGGTTGTCGCATGTATAACCGTTTTGCTTGAGGTATTCGTTGTAAGGCGATCTTTTTTCGTCATAAAACCCGTCTGGCCCCTGCGCCCACAACCCATCATCCCGGATCCAGACGTCAAACCCGGCTTCGGCCTGCCGCGCGCCGATCTCGCTGTCGGGGCGCAGGCCCAGGCGCGCCATGCCTGCGGCATCCGCCTTCATATGCGTTTTGCCGATCAACCAGCAGTCCATGCCTGCCGCGCGCAGATGGTCACCCATGGTCATCTCACCCACGCGCAGGGGGAAATTGTTCCACGCGGCCCCGTGCGAGGCGACATAGCGCCCGGTGTAAAACGACATCCGGCTTGCCCCGCAAATCGGCGACTGCACGTAGGTGTTGGTGAACCGCACACCCATGGCCGCGACACGGTCAAAATTCGGCGTATGCAGGTGCGGATGACCGGCGCAGCTCAGGTAATCGAACCGCAGCTGGTCATACATGATGAAAAGAATGTTCATAGCCTGCCCTCCGCCCCTAGGGCGCAGTTATGTCAGACCGTTTTGACGCGCGCCAGTTACGAGATCATCACCGTGAACATCATCCCGTTGTCCTCGTGGTACAGGCTGTGACAGTGGAACACGAATTCGCCCGTGTAATCGATCTGGTAGCTGAGCGCGGCAATCCGGCGCCCGACGGTCGAGTTCGGGTCGAACGACGTTGCCGTCTCGTTCCCTGCCGCATCAAAATAGGCCGTGTCGCGCCAGATCGGCATCAGATAGCTGTTGAAGGTCGCATCCGCGGGCGTGTTCTCGGCCACGGTGTACCGGCCCAGAATCATGAACGAATTGATGTGGATGTGGAACATGTGCATGTCGTTCGAACTGAACAGCTCCCACGAGGTCCAGCCATCGATCGGAATATCGAGCTGCGGCGCATCCCGCAGGTTGGCATCAAAGCTTTGGCCGTTGATCTGGAAATTTGCCTGCGTGGCGTCCTTGCTGGGGTCCTGCACATACGCAAAGTTCAACGACTTCCAGTTCGGATGCGCGATGGGCGTTTCGGCCCCGTCCTGTTCGGACAGGAGGTAATTTGCGAACCACAGCTCGGTCATCTCGCCAACACTCAGCGATGAGGGTTGTGACGCAACCGGCAGCTCAGGGCGCGTGAGGTTGGCATTTGCCAGCCCGCGGTTCTGGCGCAGGCTGTCCACCTCGAAAAAGCTCATAGTGGGCACAGATTGGCCGCTGCGCGGTGTGCCGGTGACCTGCACCGTCACAATGGGATCGGTGTTGGCTTTGTTTGCGCCTTCGTTGTCCATGACGTTCGGCGCGGTCGCGCTGGGTTTGCCATCCGCGCCAACCTGCGCTGCCCCGACGAGCGTAAAGGTGACCGTGTCGCCATCAGGGATAGCCGGCGCCTTGACCAGAATGTCCAGCCGCTGCGCCGGAGCGAGCGTGATGAGTTCGGCGGTGGTCCAGTATTTGCGCGCGGCCATGGAATTGTCGCCGTCGGCAGGCCGCGCCTGGTCATAGTCGATCTGGAAATAGGGCGTGTCGGGCCCAAACGTTCCGTCGGGATCATCTGCGCTGTTGATGGCATAGATCGGGATACCGTCGACCATGACGGCATAGACCTCGGGCAGCGCCTGTCCCGCAGGCGCATCGGCGGCGGCCACGAATTTCGGGATATAGGTATTGCCGTTGGTGGCGTTGACCATGCGAAAGCGCAAAATCTCACCGGGCTGCATCTCGAGGCTGGGGTTCACGATGCCATTCACGGATGTCTTGGTCGTGACCGGCTTGCCCACATCAAAGCTCGGCGCATTGGGGGCCACGGACGGGGTGCAGGAAAAATCCTGTTCCGGCCCGTTATAGGTGTTGGTGGCAACGTAGATGCCTGTGTCAGGGGTTCCCGCTTGGGGTGCGCTATAGTCGATGTGTTGCAGCACCATGACCCGTTCATCGTCGCGCGTGATGCCGCAGGCGATCTCCAGCGCCTCGTCAAAGTCGATCTCGCCCGCGCCCGACCGGATCAAGAGCGCGCCGGACATGCCCGGCCCGACCTGTGCGGCCACAGAACCGTGCATGTGCGGGTGATACCAGAAGGTGCCGATCGGATGGCTTTCGGGGATGTCGTAGAAATACGGGAAAGTCGCTGGATCCTTGGCGGTGATGGCATCGGGATGCGTGGTGCAAATATCCTTGATCTGATCCGGCACAACTGTGACCAGCACGTCATCCGACGGCGCGCGCGGCGACACGTGCAGACCGTGAGTGTGCAGGTTTGTGTAGTCGAAATTGTGCGGGGTATAGCCCGCGTCGGTCGCCGTCGGTTCAATCGACGGGTTGGTTCCGCAAACCTCCAGCAGGTTGCGCATCCACACACCGGTGATCTGCCCCCGGGTGAATTCCATGGTCGGGCCCACGGCACGCAGGGTCGATGTCTCGGCCACGTGCATGTCAGTGTAGGCTGGTGCCCAAAGCTGGGTGACCGCACCATCGGTCGCCGTCACCTCGACCCCGCTGCGCGACTTGGGCGACACGGCGTAGAATTTGTTGACCTTTTGGTAATCATCCGGCGCAAGCCCCAGCGGCGGACGCTCGCGCGAGATCGGATTGGCCTCATAGGTGGTGACAAAGTCGGAGAAGCTGTCGGTGTATTCGGGCCACGCGGTGCCGCTGAATTGACCCGGCCCTTGCGACGGCGCATCGGTCATCAGGGGCGGTGCTCGGAACGTCGGGGCGGTGGCCGCCCGGGCCATGCCCGGCTGACCTGCGATACGCACCAGCGCCGTGCTGCCCAGAAGCCCCAGAAATACCCGCCGCGACAGTGTCGATTGAACCAAGGCCATGATGCCGTCCCCCCAAAATAATTGATCGATCGCCGCATCTGCGCACGGCCCTCCCGCGCACCTTCGCGCGGGGCGGGAATTCAATCAAGGGTTATTCGCGCCTCAGGTGATCCGATTGGCCGGGCTGGCGTCCTGTCGGATCAGGTCTTTGTAGGCCGCGCGCAATTGCATCAGCACCGGCCCGGCCTTGCCGGCCCCAATCTTGCGCCCGTCGATCTCGAATACCGGGGTCTGCGCGCCAAAGGTGCCGGTCAGGAACGCCTCGTCGGCGCTGTAGGTGTCGACCAGCGAATAATTCCGTTCGAACACAGCGATGTTCAAGGCGCGGCACAGGTCGATCACCTTTTGCCGCGTGATCCCGTTCATGCAGTAATCCCCGGTGGAGGTCCAAACCTCGCCCTTGCGCACGATGAAGAAGTTGCAGGCGTTGGTCGTGTTCACGAACCCATGCAGATCCAGCATCAGCGCCTCATCCGCGCCCGCCTTCGCCGCCTGAATGCAGGCCTGAATGCAGTTGAGCTTGGAATGCGAGTTCAGCTTGGCGTCTTGGGTCAGCGGCAAGCCGCGGTGGTGCGGCACGGTGTGCAGGCGGATGCCGCGGGTCAACACGCTGTCATCGGGGACCGAGTGTTCGGCGATGATGACGATGGTCGACCCCCACAGGCTCAGGTGCGGGTGCTGGAACGGTTTTGCCTTGCGGCCCCGGGTGACCATCAGGCGAATATGGGCGTCCGTCGTGATGTCATTGGCCGCCAGCGTGTCGCGCACCGCCTGTTTCAGCGCGTCGCGGTCCAGACCGATGTCGATCTCGGTATAGGCGGCGGCTTCGAACAGGCGGTCGAGGTGGTCGTCCAGAAATGGGATGTGCCCGTCATGCACCCGCACTCCTTCCCAGATGCCGTCGCCCAGCATGAACCCGCTGTCATAGACGGACACCATCGCCTCGGCCTTGGGCACGATCTGGCCGTCGACGTAGATGCGAATGTGGTCGTTGCGGTCGTCGGCGGCTGCGGTGTGGGTCGAGACATGGTCAGGGGTCATCGCCGCATCTGGCGGGCTGGGGCGGGCGGCGTCAAGATGGCTTTGCCATTCCGGCGCCCGCTTGGCAGGGTGCAGCCATGATCGAAATTGCCAATGACATCCTTGTCGCCCGATTTGCGCCGCTCGGCGCGCGCATGTGCCATGTTGGGTTTCGGGACGGGCCGAACCTGATCCTCGACGCCGATCCGGTGGCGCACCCTGCATGGGCGGCCTGCTATGGCGGCGTGATCGTCGGCCCGGTGGCCAACCGCGTAGCGGGCGCGCGGGTGGTTCCCCGCGGGGAACCTTTTGCGATGGACGCCAACGAAGGGACAACCTGCCTGCATTCCGGACCGCGCGGCGTGCACACACGTCTCTGGGACATCGCCGAACAGGCAAACGATGCGGTGACCTTTGACCTGGACCTGCCGGGTGGTGCCTGCGGGCTGCCCGGGCACCGCGAGATCAGGGCCCGGTTCGCGCTGGCGCGTGACGCCCTGACGCTGCACATCACCGCGACCACGGACCAGATGACGCCCATGGCCTTTGCGCACCATCCCTATTGGGCACTGGGTGGTCCGCAGCTTTTGCACAGCGATGCCGACAGGTACCTGCCGGTTGACGATGCCTTGATCCCGACGGGCGAGGTGGCGCCGGTTGCGGGCACGGATTTTGACTTTGCCACAGCGCGTGCCCTGCCGGGTCACATCGACCACAACCTGTGCTGGAGCACCGCGCGCGACCCTGAGACCCCGATGGCCACGCTGACCGGCGCCAACGCGGTGATGCAGATCACGTCGAACCAACCCGGGCTTCAGGTCTATTCCGGGGCGGGCCTGCCCACCCTTCCCGGCATCGCGCCCTTTGCCGGTTGCGCGCTCGAGCCGCAGAACTGGCCCAACGCGGTCAACACCGCGCATTTCCCCGATGCCTTTTTGCAACCACACACGACGTATCACTACCGCGTGGGCTACCGTTTCCTGTCTGCCTCATAATTGCCACAATTGCGGCATTGCCTCGGCATACTGTTGTGCTGGGCTGATCGTGTCGCAGCACCGCGGCGAGCAGAGCAAAAAGGAGGCCAAACCGTGCCCCAAGATGCAAAACAGGCACCGACCAAGCCCAATCCAGCGCCCAAACCGCGCCCGACCCCCTTTTTCACCGACTACGCCAGTATCTGAAAATCGGTCACATTTTAACGTTTCTCGGACGGCGCTGCGCGCCTAGACTGGGCGCATGGGAACGCCTGTTTCGACCATACGCAACCTCGGCCCGGCCATGGATGCCGCTTGTGCCAAGGCGGGCATACCGGACGCCGAAACACTGCGCGAGCTGGGGCCTGACGCGGCCTATGCGCAACTGTTGCGCCACGGCACGCGCCCGCATTTCATCGGCTACTACGTTCTGGTGATGGGGCTGCAGGGCCGACCCTGGAACGATTGCAAGGGCGACGAGAAAAAGGCGCTGCGCGCCCGGTTCGACGCGATCAAGGCCCGCGCCAAACCCGATACCGACAGTGCATTCGAAAGGATGATGGACGAAATCGGCGTGATCAACCGGCCCTAACGCGTCATGCGGTAGACCGCGCCCTGCCCGACCGAGATGAACAGGATGCTGCCATCGGGCGCTTCGACGATGTCGCGCACGCGCAGGGTTTCATCGCCTGCGATCCGTTCGACCTCGCGTACGGTCCCGCCGGTGTCGATCCGCGAGATGTAGTTGAACTTGAGCGAGCCCACGAACATGTCGCCGCGCCAGTCGGGGAACATGTCGCCCTGATAGACCATCAGACCCGAGGGCGCGATTGACGGGTCCCAGTACATGGCAGGCTGCTCCATCCCCGGCTTCGACGTGCCGTCACCGATGCGCGCACCCGAATAGTGCACGCCATAGGAGATCACCGGCCAGCCGAAATTGGCGCCTTTCTGGACGCGGTTGACCTCGTCCCCGCCGCGCGCGCCATGTTCGGCGGTCCACAGCTGGCCGCGCGCATCAAGGCCCGCACCCTGCGGGTTGCGGTGGCCGTAGGACCAGATCTGCGGCTGCACGCCCTCGACGCCGACAAAGGGATTGTCGCCCGGCACGGTCCCGTCGCGGTTGACGCGGATCACCGACCCGTTGTGGTTGCTGCGGTCTTGCGCCGAGGGGCGGTCGCCGCGGTCACCCGTGGTGACAAAAAGCGTGCCGTCACGCGCCTCGACCACGCGGCTGCCATAGTGACGCCCGCCGGATGATCCGCGCGCCGATACAAACAGGTCGCGCAGGTTTTCCAGCCGGGTGCCATCGGCGCTGAGTTCCGCAGCGGCAAGGGCCGTGCCCGCCCCGCCGCGCTGCGGTTTCGAATAGGTCAGGAACAACGTGCGTGTCTGAGCAAAGTCGCGCGCAAGTGTGATGTCGAGCAAGCCGCCCTGCCCCCGGTCTGCCACGCGCGGCACACCGTCAACCTGGCTGGTCCGCCCATCTGACACCCGCAAAAGCACCCCGCTGCGTTCCGTGATCAGAAGCGACCCGTCGGGCAGTTCCGCCACGCCCCACGGTTCATCGAGGCCCGTGACCACCGGGGTGGTTGTGACCAACCCCGCTTGGGTGTCCAAAGCGGCGGCCTGCACCGGCAGAACAGCCAAAACCAGCATAGCGAGCATTCTCATGGGCGTCTCCTTGTATTCCTTTCAAAGATTGGCGCAAATTCCCCAAGGGCAACCCACAAAACCGTGTTTTGCACGGGCCAAGCCTCTTTCCTTTTGCTGATCCGAGCCCTACCCTCCCGCCATCAAAAATAAGGGGAGAGAACCGATATGAAAAAACTGCTGATGGCTTCGGCCGCGACCGCGCTGGTTGCTCCGGGTGCGATGGCTGACGGGCATTCGCCGGTCAAGATTGGCGTGATCCTGGGCTTTACCGGTCCGATTGAATCGCTGACACCGTCGATGGCTGATGGCGCCGAGCTGGCAATGAAAGAGGTGACCGACAGCGGCCTGCTGCTGGGCGGTGCCGCCGTTGAATCGGTGCGCGCGGACAGCACCTGCATCGACGCGGGCGCGGCCACTGCGGCTGCCGAGCGTCTCGTGACGGCGGATGGCGTCGACGCGATCATGGGTGCGGATTGCTCGGGCGTGACCGGCGCGATCCTGAACAACGTGGCCGTGGCCAACGGTGTCGTGATGATCTCGCCTTCGGCCACGTCGCCGGGCCTGTCGCACAATGACAACGAAGATAACGGCCTGTTCTTCCGCACTGCTCCGTCGGATGCACGTCAGGGCGTGGTGATGACCGAAGTGCTGATGGAAGAAGGCATCAAGTCGGTTGCCGTGACCTACACCAACAACGACTATGGCAAGGGTCTGGCCGACAGCTTCCAGGCCGCGTTTGAGGCCGCAGGTGGCACCGTGACCATCAACGCCGCCCACGAAGACGGCAAAGCCGACTATTCGGCTGAAGTTGGCGCATTGGCGGCGGCTGGCGGTGACCGCCTGGTGGTTGCGGGATACGTCGACCAGGGCGGTTCGGGCATCGTACGCGCAGCCCTCGACACCGGCGCGTTCGACACGTTCCACTTCCCCGACGGGATGATCGGCGCCAAGCTCGAAGAGAACTTTGGCGATGAGATCGACGGCTCGACCGGCCAGCACCCCGGCACCGACAGCGAAGGTGCCGCGATGTTCACCGACCTCGTGGCCGGTGCGTTTGACGCCACCTCGCCCTTCACGCCCGAAAGCTATGATGCAGCAGCGCTGATCATGCTGGCGATGCAGGCTGCAGGGTCGAAGTCGGCGGACGACTTCAAGGGCAAGGTCATGGACGTGGCCAACGCGCCCGGCGAACAGATCTTCCCCGGTGAGCTGGCCAAGGGTCTGCAGATCCTCGCCGACGGTGGCGAGATCGACTATGTCGGTGCAACCGCGGTGGAACTGATCGGCGCAGGTGAAAGCGCGGGCAACTACCGCCAGATCGTCGTCGAAGGTGGCGCGATCACCACGGCCAAGTACCGCTGATAACAGCCACATGAACCCAAGCAGCCCGGGCAATCCCCGGGCTGTTTCAATATCTTGAAGACCGTTTTTAAAGCGGCACGGGGACATCGATGATCGTCGTAGACGACATTCACAAACATTTCGGCGGCTTTCACGCGGTGGACGGGGCAACCCTGACCATCGACGAAGGGTCGATTACCGGTCTAATCGGGCCAAATGGCGCTGGAAAAACCACGCTTTTCAACGTGATCGCGGGCGTTCTTGAACCGACATCTGGGCGCGTGAGCATGCAGGGTGAGGACATCACCGGCCTGCCGCCGCACACGCTGTTTCACAAGGGGCTGCTGCGGACCTTTCAGATCGCGCACGAGTTTTCGTCGATGTCGTGCCGCGAGAACCTCATGATGGTGCCCGGTGGCCAGCACGGCGAGAGCCTGTGGAACACGTGGTTTGGCCGCAAGCGCATCGCGGACGAGGAACGCGCCCTGCGCGCCAAGGCCGACGAGGTGTTGGAGTTTCTGACGATCGAGCATCTGGCAGACCACAAGGCCGGGCAGGTCTCGGGCGGGCAGAAGAAGCTGCTGGAACTGGGCCGCACGATGATGGTCGACGCCAAGATCGTGTTTCTGGACGAAGTGGGCGCGGGTGTGAACCGGACCCTGCTGGGCACGATCGGCGACGCGATCCTGCGGCTGAATGCCGAGCGGAACTATACCTTTGTCGTGATCGAACACGACATGGATTTTATCGGCAAGATCTGCGGCCCTGTCATATGCATGGCCGAGGGCAAGGTGCTGGCCGAGGGCACGCTGGACGAGATCAAGGCCAATGAGCAAGTGATCGAGGCGTACCTTGGCACCGGGCTGAAGAACAAGGACAAGGTGGGCGCATGACGGCAGCTGTGCGTGGGGGCCAGCCCCCACACCCCCGGGATTTTTTTGAAACAGAGAAGCAGGGGACGGTGCAATGACCACCCCCTATCAAGAGGATCGCGGCAACAAGGACCAGTCAGTGACCAGCGCTGGCGGAGGCACGTTGACCGCATCGCCCGGCACCAAGTCCGCGATGAACACGGCCGAGGCGTTCCTGATCGGTGACACCATGACCGGCGGTTATGGCAACGGGCCGGACATCCTGCATGATTGCACCGTGGCGGTGAACCCGGGCGAGATTGCCGTGATCGTGGGCCCGAACGGTGCGGGCAAGTCGACGGCGATGAAGGCGGTGTTCGGCATGTTGAACGTGCGGCAAGGGTCTGTGCGGCTGGACGGTGAGGACATCACCGACCTGTCGCCGCAGGACCGCGTGGCGCGCGGCATGGGGTTTGTGCCGCAGACCTCGAACATCTTTACGTCGATGACGGTCGAGGAAAACCTCGAGATGGGGGCGTTTATCCGTGAGGATGACTTTTCCGGCACCATGGCGCAGGTCTATGACCTGTTTCCGATCCTGAAGGAAAAGCGGCGCCAGCCTGCGGGCGAGCTTTCGGGCGGGCAGCGCCAGCAGGTGGCCGTGGGCCGCGCGCTGATGACCCAGCCCAAGGTGCTGATGCTGGACGAGCCGACGGCGGGCGTGTCGCCCATCGTCATGGACGAGCTGTTTGACCGCATCATCGAGGTCGCGCGCACCGGCATCCCGATCCTGATGGTGGAACAGAACGCGCGGCAAGCGCTTGAAATTGCCGACAAAGGCTATGTGCTGGTGCAGGGCCGGAATGCGTATACGGGGACGGGCAATGAATTGCTGGCTGATCCCGAGGTACGCAAGAGTTTCCTTGGGGGGTAAGGATGCGTCTGTGTAAAGCATTACCGCTTTTGCCGCTCACGTTTGTTGCCTCTCCGGCGTTTGCGGAACGCACCTGTGTCTTGCAGCAAACCTGTCCGGAAGATCGGTCCTGCGGCGATGGTGAACTGTCGCTGGTTTGGCAACCTGACAACACGAGCAAGATTTGGGTAGATGGCGAAGAGTTGAAGGCAACTTGGAAAAAAGCAGGCGAAGCGGGAGCTGAAATCCGGTTGAGCGAAACGACTTGGACTGTCGTCAGCACCAGTGACAGCGTCTGGGCGTCCGATGGTAGAATGCGTGTCGGGATTTCACGCGAAGGTCAAAGCGCGACTGTTCATGCCACCCAAATGCGCGCCAGACCGGGTCGGTTTGTTGAATATGCGGAAGTGATTGCTGACCGGCGAACGTTTTCCGGCGTGTGCGAAGGATTATTCTAAT
>JBCBCR010000013.1:0-33338 GCA_038530495.1 Pseudomonadota bacterium
TGGACAAGTCCTGACGCGAGATAAAAACATGCTCATAAAGCGGCATGTGTGCTCCACTTCTATCAAGGCGCATTTCAAAGAGCGTTCCATTTGGACCCTGCGGAACACTCACGAGAGACTGCGCGGCAAAAGGATGCTGCAGGGATGCGCCCGTATACACGGATCAGGGCGCGGTGCAAGGGTCACGATATGACTTAGTCCACGTGCCAAGTCCGGGCTCTATGCCGGATAGGCCTTGTGCAGAACCTGCTGCGCCTTTTCGATCAATTCGGCGTCGGTCACACGGGCGAGATCGCGCGCAGGTTGGGCGGCGTTGAATGCCATGATGATCGGCTGCCCGATCAACGGGTGAAAGTTGAGCCACTGATTGAACTGACCCGGTGGCAGTCCGGTGTCTGGCGTGATGATCCACGTGACGTCCCGGTCCCAGAACACGTTGTCATAACGCATGTACACCTTGTCCAGCAGGCCCATTCCCAGCTGTGCGATCGCGTTTTGCCTTTGCGCGGGCAGGGGCGGGTCAAAGGTGAACGCGTCGCCTTTTAGAACGCCGAGCGGCACGGTCACGATCACGGCGTCGAACCGGCGGCTGGAACCGTCTCGAATATCCAGATCGACCTGCGCGTCAGTGTATCTGACCCGGGCCACTGCCTGCCCGAGTTCGATCCGTATCTGCGATGAAAACGCATCAAAGAGTTGCGCGTAGCCCGCCGGAAACACCACTTCGGCACCGCCATAGTCATCGTCCCGCCAATAGGCTCGCATATTTATGTCGCGCCGGGCCGCGCCGGCTGAATGTTCGATGGACACCACGTCGTCCAACCAGTCGGGTGTTGCATCATCTGCCATGCGCTGACCGTCGCCACCCCGCATGACGTAGCTGTCCGACGTCTCACGAGTGGTGACCCGCAGCCTCTCTGCCAGTGCAGCCAAAGGGTTATCCTCAATGCCGTGGATCCAGCTTGCGCCAAGATCGAGAGCTGCGCCAAGGCTGGTATCGGTCAGGATGCGTCCGCCGACCCGGTCACGGCCTTCCAGCACTGTCACGTCAAAGCCTTGGCGCACCAGCGCGTCCGCGGCGGCCAGCCCGCTCATTCCGGCACCGATGATGCCAATGGTTTGCGGTCGGGTGGCGGCAATCGCCTCGGCTGCGAGCAGCCCGGACTCGTAGGCCGCGTGCACCGTGCTGTTATAGGTGGGATGCGTCGCCTCTCCGG
The DNA here is from genome assembly GCA_038530495.1 of Pseudomonadota bacterium. Lineage (GTDB taxonomy): Bacteria > Pseudomonadota > Alphaproteobacteria > Rhodobacterales > Rhodobacteraceae > Tateyamaria. Next base: position 1,218 of record JBCBCR010000013.1, read on the forward strand.
CGAAAAATAACCGATCGCCGACCGGCGCGCCCAAGGCGACATGGTCACGGCGCCACGCGCCTTTGGCAATGTAGGAATAGGACCCGAGACTGAACGGATCGCGGCTCCAATTGGTGCGCAGGTAGCCGTTTGCGACGCGCGGTGCACCGGCGGTCGCGGTCAAGGGAACAAATCCGCCTGCCAATCCGGCCAGAGCCGCGCGCACAAACTCTCTGCGTCTCACAATTGCCCCCGTGCCGGTCACCGCGTGGTCGAATTTAGGCAATTTATCCAAAATTTGCCGCATTCACCACGACCGAGTGCACCTAATCCGGCTGTGTACCAGGGCTGGGTTTCGACAATACGGCCAGGTGCCGCTGGCGCTTTGCATGTTTTCGACGGGCGCCAAGCCGCTGTGATCGGCGGAAAAATGCCGCCTTACATACGGCTCCGCATTTCCCCAAGCCTGCCCCATTCTCGCCCGGTTTCACCGTGACGTTGAGCTTAAAGAAAAATTGAACGTTTTGACAGAGAGTGACGCAATGACAGCGATTTATGAAGCAACGGGACCGCAGGCGCTTGCGATGGCGGCGCGTACGGTTGATGGCCAGCGTTGGCTGGTGCGCGGTGTGCAACGGTTCTTTGGTGTGGCACTGCTGCTGGCGGCGGGTCTCTTGTGGCTGCAGCCCGGTGCTCTGACCACACCGGATGTGCTTTTGTTCAAGCTCGCCGTGACGTGCGTCTTTGCCCTCGCCGGTGCCGGGTTGATGCGCGCAGGCCAACCTGAAAAGCTAGTGGAGGTTGAAATCGACCCCGCAGATAAGGAACTGCGCCTGGTGCGTGTGGCGGGCCATGTGTCGCGGGTCATCGACACGGTCGCGTTTGAGGATTTTGGCAAGGTTGAACAGCGCGGTGAAATCCTGCGCATCTGGCACCGCGATGGCGGACTGGTCGCCGAAGTGCCGCTGACACATCCGGATCATCGCGCGGTTCTGATGGCGGCGCTGGCCTGACAAACGGCTTAACTCCGTGTAACACCGCACGAATTGCGATTATTCACCGACAGGCTGTTCGCTCATGCGCACAGCCTGTTGATCTCTGTGGAGTTGTAACTGTCGCGCAAAGCTTCATCTTATCGGCAGACGCAACCTTACGGAGCTTGACCTGATGAAATCCCTCCTGCTCGCCACGGCACTGACCGCCTCCGCCTCGATGGCCTTTGCCGCCGACCGCTATGTGCTTGATTCCAGCCACAGCCAGATCGTGTTCTCCTACAACCACCTCGGTTTTTCGACCACTTACGGCATGTTCTCGGGCTTCGAAGGCGAGATCATGTTTGACGCCGAAAATCCTGCGGCCTCTTCGGTCAATGTTTCGATGCCCGTCAAATCCATGTTCACCGGTTGGGAACAACGCGACGCGCATTTCATGTCCGCCGATTTCTTCAACGCCACGGATGATGAATTGGTCACCTTTACGTCCACCGGCATCGAGGTCACCGGCGAAGACACCGCGCTGATCACCGGCGACCTGACCCTGAACGGTGTGACCAAGTCCGTCGTGCTGGATGCCAAGATGAACCAGGCCGGCGATCACCCGATGCAGCAAAAGCCCTGGCTGGGCTTTGACGCCACCACCACGCTCAAGCGCACCGACTACGACGTGGGCAATTTCGCGCCCTTCGTCGGCGACGAGGTGGCTGTGGTCATCTCGATCGAAGCCGCCGCCGCCGAATAACATCACCACCACTCACAACATGAACCCGCGCAGAGCGATTTGCGCGGGTTTTTTCGTGACAGTTTCGGCCGCAGGATTGGGTGGCAGCTTCGCAGACAAAGCTGCCGTTGAACTGTCTCCATGGAAGGTCCGCTATTGGACGCGACTGGTTAAGAAGATCAAAGGCGGAAAATGTCTTTAAAAAGTGATAGAACTAGAACTTCTTCTCTCTTAGGTATCTGTTAAGTTCAGGAAAAAGATCGTGTTCAGCGAATATCAGTCCTTCCTTTGTCCACGAAATTTCCCCTGTAACATCGGTTGTTTTGTCAGCCTTACGGTTCAACCAATCTGTAACAAACACAAGAACGACCACAACGACGAAAAACCCGAGTAGATTTCTTATTGGATCGCCCATCAGAAGATTGATCACATAGACAACGAAAGCAAACGCAAAGGCACCAATCCATAGGCGCGAGTAGTATCTTTCTCTAGAACGGCTTAATTCGATAAGCCCAGCCATCTGCAGACTATCGAAATCTGTTCGCTCGGGTTTAAAATCGAATTTCTTCAACTCAAGAATTTCTTTGAGCGCGTCTGGCGGCATTCGTGAAAGCGCTTCCCAAGCTGCCAGCTTAGCCGCAGATTCTTCTCGCCGTTTGACGCTTTCACAAAAACTAACCCACTCACTTTCAAACCTAAAGTTCTTGAAAGCCAATGCAACTTCCTCGTCAACAAAACGCTCCATCAGGTCTGGAGCGTCTTCTCCTTGACCAGCGATCCATTGACCAATTCTGTCAAGCGTGGGGCCTAAAAGACGATCAATCCAGCTCAAACTTCTAATCCAAAACTAGTTGCAGAAGCTAAGGTATCGAGTTCAGCCACAATCGACAATCCATTCAAGCTGAACCATCGAAAGCCGATTTTGGCGCTGCATGCAGCATCCGCGACTTTGGGCTCAACCCAGCCATTCGCAGCCGCTTTTGGACATCAACCCACCAGGGACTGCTCGCCGAAATCGGCGGGCAAAAGCCTATTCCGTCAAATTAGCCTTTCGCGTACACGCGCGGAACAACCACCCGTCAAACAGCCCCAACACGCACAGCTGTCAACTCCACCCGCACATTGACCCCAAAGGCAAGTGAGCTTTCGTCGGCCATGTTGTCGCCAATGCCAAAGTCGCGCCGGTCCAGCGAAAGCGACCCGAGCATCACCGCCTCGTCCCCTTGCACAGACAGGTTGAAGGGCAGGGTGACAGGCACGCTTTGATCGCGGATCGTCAGTGTGCCGGTGGCATTATACGTGCCATCGACATCGGGCAGAATATCGGCGATGAACTGCGCCGTGGGGAAGGCGTCGGTGTTGAAATAATCCGGGCCCATCGCCTGGCTTGTCACGGACCCAAGACTGAGCGACCCGATGGAGATGGTCACATCAACCGTGCCCGCCACGCCGTTCTCGACCGTTTCATCAAAACTGATCGCCGCAGTCCAATCGGCAAAGGCGCCGTCAACCTGCGAGCCGAGCTGTGTCACCGAAATCGCCAGCGTGCCGTCCTGCACCTGCCAGTCGGACTGTACTTCGGCCAGTTGTGCCGCCTCGGCCACGGCACCGTGTGGTTTGTAGACCCCCAGCGCCGTGCCGCCGCCCAACGCCACGCCCCACAGCACCAGTGCGGTTGCGATGGGCAGGGCATGGCTGTGGCTGGCTTCGGTCTTGGGGTGCCCGCCGCCCCCGAACCACATCCGCCGCAAGGTGGCATCCTTGTCCACGACGTGGTGTTTCATCGCGCCCGCGATGTGCAAGATCAGCGACAGCGCCAGCACCTTGGTCAGCACCCAATGCGCACCCGCCATCACTCCGGCGAGCGTCTCGGATTTCGGGACCAGCGGCAAGTTCTGACCAAAGGGCCACCAGATCGGTGCAAAGCCCGTGGTCGCCGCATGATGGATCCAGCCCGACAGGGGCACAACCACCAATGAGCCATAAAGCAACCAGTGCACAGTCTCTGCGGCCAGCGTCTCGGCCTTGCGGTCGGGGTGCAGAAGCCCCGGCTTGGGCTGCGTGACCGCCCAAAGGATGCGCGCCACCGCGACAAAGAACAGCGTAACCCCAACAGTTTTGTGCAGTGAGAACATCCACGCCTTGTCCGCCAATTGCTCGGACGTGTCATACGGCATCTCGTTGGCAATGATGCCAAGCGGGAACAGCGTGAGGATCAACAGCGCGGTCAGCCAGTGCAGGCTTTTGGCGACGGTGCCGTAACTGTTGCGGGTATTGGCAAGGGACATGACTGTTCTCCGGGCTGTCAGCGAGGTAACCCCGCGCCCTTTATATCTATTCGGCTGCGTCGCGTGACAAGTTCACTCAACGCACAGGTGCCCTGCGCATCTTGTTTTGCCGGGCGGTGCGTTCTACACGGGCCACACAAATCACAAAGGGGTGGGGACATGAGCATAGCCTTTGTTTTTCCGGGTCAGGGCGCGCAGACCATCGGCATGGGGCGCGATCTGGCCGCCGCGTATCCAGCCGCGCGCGCCGTGTTTGACGAAGTGGACGAGGCGCTGGGCGAAAAGCTAAGCGATCTGATCTGGGACGGCGACATCGACACGCTGACCCTGACCCAGAATGCGCAACCCGCGCTCATGGCCACCTCGATGGCGGCGATCAAGGCGTTGGAGGCCGAGGGCGTGGGCATTGACCGCGCCGCTTTTGTCGCCGGGCATTCGCTGGGCGAATATTCCGCGCTCTGTGCCGCCGGGTCGATCAGCCTCGCCGATACGGCCCGGCTGTTGCGCACACGCGGGCAGGCCATGCAAGAGGCCGTGCCGGTCGGTGTCGGCGCGATGGCTGCCCTGCTGGGGCTCGACTTTGATGCGGTCACCGCAGTGGCGTCCGAAGCAGCCCAGGGCGAGGTCTGTGAGGCGGCCAATGACAATGATCCCGGGCAGGTCGTCGTGTCAGGCCACAAGGCCGCGGTCGAACGCGCAGTGGAATTGGCCAAGGCGCGCGGTGCCAAGCGCGCGGTGATGCTGCCGGTATCGGCCCCGTTCCATTGCAGCCTGATGGAACCCGCCGCCGCCGTCATGGCCGAAGCGCTGAGCCATGTGGATGTCGAAGCGCCCGCGGTTCAGGTCGTGCAAAACGTCTGCGCGCACGGATGCGCGTCGGGCATGGTCATCCGCAACAACCTGGTCGATCAGATCACCGGGTCCGTACGCTGGCGCGAAAGCATCATGTGGATGGCCGAGCACGGCGTGACCGAGGTTTGGGAAATCGGCGCGGGCAAGGCCCTGTCGGGCATGGTGCGCCGCATTGACCGGTCCGTGGCGACCAAGGCCGTTGGCACGGCGGATGATGTCAAAGCCGCTGCAAGCGCATAAGAACGAGAGTTGAGACATGTTTGATCTGACAGGAAAAAATGCACTGGTCACAGGTGCTTCGGGCGGGATCGGCGCCGAGATTGCGCGCCATTTGCACGGTGCGGGCGCCAGCGTTGGGCTGAGCGGCACACGCACCGACCCGCTTAAGGCACTGGCCGCCGAACTGGGCGAGCGTGCGCATGTGCTGCCCTGCAACCTCAGTGACTTTGACGCGGTCGACGCGCTGCCGAAACAGGCGGCAGAGGCGATGGGCAGCGTGGACATCCTCGTGAACAACGCGGGTGTTACGCGGGACAACCTGTTCATGCGGATGTCTGCCGAAGAATGGCAAAGCGTGATCGACGTAAACCTGACCGCGACGTTCAAGCTGTGTAAGGGCGTGATGCGCGGCATGATGAAGGCGCGCTGGGGCCGGATCGTGAATATCTCGTCCGTTGTGGGTGCCACGGGCAACCCGGGTCAGGCAAACTATGCCGCGTCCAAAGCCGGGATGGTTGGCATGTCGAAAAGCCTCGCTTACGAGGTGGCCAGCCGCGGGATCACCGTGAACGCGATTGCACCGGGTTTCATTGAGACCGCGATGACCGACAAACTGAACGACGATCAGCGCGCCGCAATCCTTGGCCAGATTCCCATGGGACGCATTGGAAACGCAGGAGAAATTGCTTCTGCCGCGCTTTATCTGGCAAGCGATGAGGCGGGGTATATCACCGGGACGACCTTGCACGTAAACGGTGGCATGGCCATGTTGTAACCGGCGCTGGCTGGCCCACGTTTGGCCGGTCCGAGGCTCTTGCGATACCGCAAAGATGTGCTATAGGCGGCGCAGATTCAGGCGCCGGGCGGTTTTCCACATCGCGGGGGCCCGACGCTTCACCGCCCCTCGGGGGCAAGACCAGAGCCTTGGGCTGCAAGCCGGGGACAGCACTTGAGGGACGAGCTTTCGCCCCGAACGGAATGAGGACAAACATATGAGCGATATCGCAGCACGCGTTAAAAAGATCGTGGTCGAGCACCTCGGCGTGGAAGAAGAAAAAGTGGTCGATGGCGCATCCTTCATCGACGATCTGGGCGCCGACAGCCTGGACACCGTGGAACTGGTGATGGCTTTCGAAGAAGAGTTCGGCATCGAGATCCCCGATGACGCCGCAGAAACCATCCAGTCCTTTGGCGATGCTGTGGGCTTTATCGAAAAAGCCACCTGATTTTCCGGGCCGACTGCGGCCCTGATGAACGGCGCTTTCTTGCGATGGCAAGGAAGCGCCGTTTTTCGTTTACGGGCCGCGCGCGCACTTGAGTTTTGTTCAAGAGAGGCCCAAAATTGTACAAAACGTGACAAGCCGCAGCCAAGCGGACGAGAGCAGGACCCCAAAATGAACCGCACAGTGCCGACCATCAACACGGCGCGCATCACTTTGCGCGCGATGCGCCCCGGAGACTTTGACCGCTTTGCCGAGATCTGGGCCATGCCTGACGTTGTGCGCCATATCGGCGGAGTGCCGCGGGACCGGGCGACGAGCTGGACCCGGTTTCTGACCAATGCGGGACACTGGCAGATGACCGGCTATGGCCAGTGGGCCATCGAATATCACGCGACCAAGCAGATGATCGGGCAGGTGGGGTTCTTTTTGAATGATCGGGGGCTGGACGAAGACTGGGATCGGGTGCCTGAGGCGGGTTGGGTTCTGGTGCCGGATGCGCATGGCATGGGGCTGGGCCGCGAGGCGGTGCAGGCTGCGCATGACTGGTTTGATCGGGTGATCACGGGGCCCACCGCCTGCCTGATCCACCCCGAAAACGCAGCTTCCCTGCACGTTGCCGACCGGCTGGGCTACGCCACGGTGGACGAGGCCACCTTTATGGATCAGCCCGCGCGCATGATGCTGCGCAAATCGGTGCCGCAGGGCTGACGCTGCGGCAGTGATGGCTTGAACAAGCGGGGCGCTGCACTGTAATAGGCGGCCAGAACAGTAATTTGGGGGCAGATGACATGCGCAGAGTGGTCGTGACCGGATTGGGTCTTGTGACGCCGTTGGCGGATGGGGTGGAGGCCAGCTGGTCCCGTATCCTCGACGGTCAATCGGGCGCGGGTCCGATCACGCAGTTCGACCCCGAGGGACTGGCCACCACATATGCCTGCGAAGTCCCACGCGGCGATGGCAGCGACGGCACGTTTAACGCTGACGCCTACATGGAACCCAAGGAACAGCGCAAGGTCGACACGTTCATCATGTTCGGCCTCGCCGCTGCACAGCAAGCGGTCGAGGATGCGGGCTGGATGCCCGAGGATACCGAGAGCCTCGAACGGACGGGCGTGCTGATCGGGTCGGGCATCGGCGGGCTGAATTCCATCGCGAACACCGCCGTGATGATGGAAGAAAAAGGCCCGCGGCGCGTGTCGCCATTTTTTGTGCCCGGTGCGCTGATCAATCTGATCTCGGGTCAGGTGAGCATCAAATACGGGTTCAAGGGGCCAAACCATTCGGTGGTGACGGCCTGTTCCACCGGGGCCCACGCCATCGGTGACGCCAGCCGTCTGATCCAGCATGATGATGCCGACGTGATGATCGCGGGCGGTGCCGAGGCGGCGATTTGCAAGATCGGGATCGCCGGGTTCAACGCCTGCAAGGCTCTGAGCACCAAGCGGGCCGATGACCCGAAGTCCGCCAGCCGTCCTTATGACGCGGACCGGGACGGGTTTGTCATGGGCGAAGGCGCGGGCATCGTGGTGCTGGAAGATTACGAGCATGCGGTTGCGCGTGGCGCGAAGATCTATGCAGAAGTCAAAGGCTACGGTCTGTCGGGGGATGCCTATCACATCACTGCCCCGTCCGAAGACGGCGAAGGCGGCGAACGGTCGATGCGGGCCGCGCTGCGCAACGCGGGTCTGGAGCCGTCGGACATCGATTACATCAACGCGCATGGCACATCGACCATGGCTGACACCATCGAGCTGGGCGCAGTGGAGCGCCTTATGGGCGATCACGCGGGCAACGTGACGATGTCGTCCACGAAATCCGCGACCGGGCACCTGTTGGGAGCCGCGGGCGCGATCGAGGCGATATTTTCGATCCTCGCGATCCGGGATCAGGTCTGTCCGCCGACGATCAACCTCGACACGCCGGACGTGCAGTCGCCGATTGACTTGGCACCCAACGCCAAACGGGAGCGTGTGGTAAACAACGCGCTGTCCAACAGCTTTGGGTTCGGCGGCACCAATGCGAGCGTGATCTTTGGGAAAGTGAGCTGACATGTGGCGCGGAATCGCCTCGAACGCGATTACCTTTTTGATTGTCGGTTTGTTCATGCTGGGCGGCGTGATCCTATGGGGGCGCGGGCAATATGAGGCGCCGGGGCCGCTGACACAGGCGATCTGTTTGCAGGTTGACCGCGGGTCCAATTTTCGCCGGGTGAGTGCCGATCTGGAAGATCAGGGTGCGATTACAGCGGGTTGGCTGCTGCGCACCGGGGCGGATTACGCGGACAAGACATCGCTGCTGAAGGCTGGCAGCTATCTAATCGAGCCTGAGGCGTCGATGCGCGAGATCGTTGATGTGGTCACACGTGGCGGGGCCAGCACCTGCGGCACAGAGATCGTGTATCGCATCGGTGTGGCGCGGCTGAATGCGCAGGTGCGGGAACTGGACCCAAGCACCAACCGTTTTGTCGAGGTGGTCGCGTTCAACCCAGCGGAAGAAGAGGGCCCGGCAGATTACCTGTCGGCCAAGGCTGCGTCGGACACGCGGTTTCGGGTGGCGATGGCCGAGGGCGTGACGAGCTGGCAGGTGGTGGATGCGTTGGGGCGCATTGATATCCTAGAGGGCGAGGTGCCAGAGCTGCCGCCCGAGGGTGCGCTTGCCCCCGACAGCTATGAAGTGGTGCGTGGGCAGGACCGGAACGAGATCATCGCGCGGATGCAGGACCAGCAGGAACTGTGGGTGTCGGCGGCATGGGAGGCGCGCGACGACGGGTTGCCGTTGCAAAGCCCCGAAGATCTGTTGATCCTTGCGTCGATCATCGAAAAGGAAACGGCCGTTGCCGATGAACGCGGGCTGGTCAGTTCGGTGTTTATCAACCGCTTGAACGACGGGATGCGTCTGCAGACGGACCCCACGGTGATCTATGGGGTCACGCGCGGGCAAGGCGTTTTGGGCCGCGGTTTGCGCCGGTCCGAGTTGCGGGCCGCGACGCCGTGGAACACATATGTGATCCAGGGCCTTCCGCCCACGCCCATCGCCAACCCGGGGCGCGCCAGCCTGATGGCGGCGGGGCAGCCGGATGCGACGGACTACGTGTTCTTTGTCGCGGATGGCACCGGCGGGCACGCCTTTGCCGAGACGCTGGACGAACACAATCGCAATGTCGCGCGCTGGCGCGAGATCGAAGCGCAGCGCCAGCAAGAGAGCGACGGCGGATGAGCACCACATGCGGTGCGCAGTGAATGCGCACCCTACGGTTGTCGCCCTGATTTCAACGACTTGGCTATTTTGTCAATGTTTTGTTAATTTTAGCGTACGGTGCTGCGTGCGGGGTCGCCGTGATTTTGCTTGACTTTGCGAACGGACACACGTATAACTTGTGACAAGCTAGAAGAAGTGGGCAAGCGGCCTCGGGGTGACACCCGTGGTAGTTTTCTTTTGTCCACCTCTCTCTCGTGCGGAGATCATCCCAACCGAAAGGTCGACGCACACTATGACACTGATCACCCCGGACGCAGATGATGTCCTCACCGAAGAGCTGATGCTGGAGGTGCAGGACACGCTTCGCGAGATGCGGCAAGCGTTCAGATCCCTCAAAGAAAGGGTCGAGGCCGGGGAGGACGTCAAAGCCACGGAAGTGAAGTCCAAACTTACGGAACTGAACACCGTACTCGTGAATTGCCACAAGCTGGAGACCTGCCTTGCTGACAGTAGAGCGAAACGCAGCCAAATCGTGCGAGGGGGATATGCCCTCGATTTCGATGCAGCACGCGCCGAGGTTCTCTGCGCGTTGGGTCGCCTCCGCCCCTGTGGCGGAGCAGAAGAGGTTTCTGGATGAGTTGGGAGAGGGCGCCTTGCGCGCCCTCCCTTTTTTGTTCGAGTTCTGGGCGATGGAGCACCAGATGCCCCCGGAGGGCGACTGGCGTGCCTGGGTTGTCATGGGTGGGCGCGGCGCGGGCAAGACCCGGGCGGGCGCCGAGTGGGTGCGGTCGATGGTCGAAGGTGCCCGGCCGCGTGATGCGGGCCGCGCACGGCGGGTGGCGCTTGTGGGCGAAACCGTCGAACAGGTGCGCGAAGTGATGATTTTCGGCGAAAGCGGTCTGATGGCCTGTTCGCCGCCGGACAGGCGTCCCGAGTGGATCGCCGGACGCAAGCGGTTGGAGTGGCCCAATGGCGCCATCGCCACGGTGCATTCGGCGCATGACCCCGAGGGTCTGCGCGGACCGCAATTCGATGCCGCGTGGGTGGATGAGCTGGCCAAGTGGAAGCGGTCGCAGGACGCCTGGGACATGCTGCAATTTGCGCTGCGGTCGGGAGACGATCCGCGCGTCTGCGTGACCACAACGCCCCGCAATGTGGGCGTGTTGAAGCAGGTGCTGAAGGCGCCAACCACGGTTGTGACCCATGCCCCGACAGAAGCCAATGCGGCCAACCTGGCCGCGTCGTTTCTGGCCGAGGTGCGGGCGCGCTATGAGGGCACCCGGCTGGGGCGGCAGGAACTGGACGGTGTGTTGCTGGATGATGCGGAGGGTGCATTGTGGAGTACCGAGATGTTGGAGACCGCGCGGCGCGCGGTGCCGCGCCATTTTGACCGGGTGGTGGTGGGCCTGGATCCCGCGACGACGTCGAAAGGCGGATCGAATGCCACGGGCATCGTGGTGGTGGGCGCGATCATGGATGGACCGCCGCAGGACTGGCGCGCCTACGTTCTCGCCGACCGAACCGTGCAGGGCGCAAGCCCCATCGAGTGGGCCGCCGCCGCCGTCGCCGCGGTCGAGACGTTCGGTGCCGATCGGCTCGTGGCCGAGATAAACCAGGGCGGCGAGGGGATACGCGACGTGCTGCAGCAGGTGGCGCCGATGGTGCCCTACAAGGGCGTGCATGCAAGGCACAGCAAGGCCGCGCGCGCCGAGCCGGTGGCGGCACTTTATGAACAGGGGCGGATCGTGCATGCGACCGGCCTTGACGCATTGGAAGACCAGATGGTGCGGATGACGCGGCGCGGGTTCGAGGGCGATGGATCGCCGGACCGGGTCGATGCGCTGGTTTGGGCGTTGCATGAAGCGATGATCGAGCCTGCGCGTGCGTGGCGGCAGCCGGGGGTGCGGACGCTGTAGCCGTCGCGCAGATGGAGAGCGGCCCTTCGGGGAGAGTTTATTTGGCAAAGTGAAGCAGGGGTTTGGCCCTGTTTTGGAGGGTGGCCCCGGGTTGAGGCCGCCCTTTCTTTTTGGGCCGAGGGGCCTTTGGCACGACACATGAAGGAGAGCCAGGTGTTTGATTTCTTTCGGAAAGGGGCCGCTGTGCCGGAACAGAAGGCAAGCGCCACAGGCAAGGTGGTGGCCTGGCAGACCGGGGGGCGCGTGGCTTGGAGCCCGCGTGATGCGGTGTCGCTGACAAAGTCGGGGTTTTCCGGCAACCCGGTGGGGTTTCGGTCGGTGAAGCTGATTGCCGAGGCGGCGGCGGCGTTGCCGTTGGTTTTGCAGGATGCGGCGCAGCGTTACGAGAGCCATCCGATTTTGGCGCTGCTCAAGGCGCCAAATCCGGGGCAGGGGCGGGCGGAGCTGCTTGAGGCGCTCTATGCGCAGCTGTTGTTGTCGGGCAATGCCTATGTCGAGGCGGTGGCGGGCGACGGTGGGGTGCCGCTGGAATTGCATGTGCTGCGGTCGGATCGGATGAGCGTGGTGCCGGGCGCGGATGGCTGGCCGGTCGCCTATGAGTACCGCGTGGCCGGCAAGGCGCATCGGTTTGATGCCAGCGGCGCGGTCAGTCCGGTGTGCCACATCAAGAGTTTTCATCCGCAGGACGATCACTATGGCCTGAGCCCGATGCAGGCGGCGGCGATGGCGCTGGATGTGCATACGGCGGCGTCGCGGTGGTCGAAATCGCTGCTCGACAATGCGGCGCGGCCGTCGGGGGCGATTGTGTATCGCGGATCGGACGGGCAGGCGCAGTTGTCGGGTGACCAGTACGAGCGGCTGGTGAGCGAGATCGAGACCAATCATTCGGGCGCACGCAATGCGGGCCGTCCGATGCTGTTGGAAGGCGGGCTGGATTGGAAGCCGATGGGCTTTTCCCCGTCGGACATGGAATTTCAGAAGACCAAGGAGGCCGCGGCGCGCGAGATTGCGTTGGCCTTTGGGGTGCCGCCGATGCTCTTGGGCATCCAGGGGGATGCGACATATGCCAATTATCAGGAAGCCAATCGCGCGTTCTATCGTCTGACGGTGTTGCCGTTGGCGGCGCGGGTTGCGGCGACGTTGGCCGAATGGCTGGGGGCCTATGCCGGTGAGGATCTGGTTTTGACGCCGGATCTTGATCAGGTGCCCGCCCTTGCTGCTGAACGAGACGCGCAGTGGAAGCGGGTGGCCGAAGCCGATTTCCTGAGCCGAGCAGAGAAACGGCGCATTCTGGGGCTGCCGGCCGAGTCGGAGGAGCCTGCGGATGGATGAGGCGAAACTGTTTGAACGCTTTGCCTGTGCGCCGGGGCTGAAACTGCAGGCGCATGAGCGGTTGATGGAGGTGCATCTGGATAACATTTCCAGCCGCCTTGACCGGTTGGAAGAGCTTCTGGAGCGGCTGGAAAAGCGTCTTTGGCTGGCGGTGTACGGCGTTGTGGCGGTGATTCTGGCGACCGGTGTGCAGTCGCTGATGGCGGCCATTCCGATCAATTGAGGAGATGAGATGATGCGAGCGGAAACCGGTCTGGAGACCAAGTTCATGCAGTTGGGCGCCGACATCGAGGTGCAGGACGGCCATGTCATCGAAGGCTATGCGAGCCTGTTTGGTGCAGCCGATCAGTGCGGCGATGTGGTGGCCGAAGGCGCCTATGCCGCATCCCTGAAAAAGATCGCAGCTGACGGGCGCCGGGTGAAGATGCTGTGGCAGCATGATCCGGCCCTGCCCATCGGCGTGTGGGACGAGGTGCGCGAAGACGGGCGTGGTCTGTGGGTCAAGGGGCGGCTTTTGCCCGAGGTGGCCAAGGGGCGCGAGGCGGCTGAACTGATTGCGGCGGGTGCGATTGACGGGCTGTCGATCGGCTACCGCACGGTGCGGGCGGTCAAGAACGAACAGGGCCAGCGGGTTCTGAAGGAACTGGAGCTTTGGGAAGTGTCGCTGGTGACCTTCCCGATGCTGCCCAGTGCGCGGGTTGCGGGCAAGTCCGAGGCGGTGGCCGACGACGGTGCGGTTCTGCGTGATATGGCGGCGGCCTTTGAGGCTGCGCGTACTGAGCTGGCCCGGCGCTGACGCCCGGCCTTAATCCACCAACAACAACCTAAGGATTTTGCGGATGAGCAAGACCGACGCTGCGGCGCGGGCTGGGGAAGGTTTGTCCCCCGCTCAGGAGGTTGCGGAGGCCGTCATGGGCTTTGTGACTGAATTCAAAGGCTTCGAGGCCGAACTTCAAACCAGATTGCAACAAACGGAAGAGCGACTGACCATGCTGGATCGGAAAACTATGACGGCTGCGCGCACCCCTCTGGCTGGGGCCGCAGATTTTGAGGCACCCCACCAAAAGGCGTTCAACGCCTATTTGCGTTCGGGCGAAGATGACGGGCTGCGTGGGCTGGAGATTGAGGGCAAGTCGATGTCCACGGCGGTAAACTCGGACGGCGGTTACCTGGTCGATCCGGCGACATCGGAAACGGTGAAGTCGGTGCTGAATTCGACCGCATCGATCCGGTCGATCGCGTCGGTGGTGAATGTCGAGGCGACATCCTATGACGTTCTGATCGATCACGGCGACGTCGGCACCGGTTGGGCCACCGAGGCGGGTTCGGTTACCGAGAGTGCGACGCCGTCGATTGATCGCATCACCATTCCGCTGCACGAGCTGAGCGCGTTGCCCAAGGCGTCGCAGCGTTTGCTGGATGACAGCGCGTTCGACATCGAAGGCTGGTTGGCCGGGCGTGTAGCAGACAAGTTCGCCCGCGCCGAGGCTGCGGCGTTCATCAGCGGCGATGGCGTTGACAAGCCGCGTGGTTTCCTGACCCACACCATGGTGGCAGATGGGTCGTGGACCTGGGGCAACCTTGGTTATGTGGCGTCGGGTGTTGACGGTGATGTCACGGCAGATTCGATTGTCGACGTGGTTTATGCCTTGGGCGCCGAATACCGGGCCAACGCGACTTTTGTCATGAGTTCGAAGACCGCGTCGAACGTGCGCAAGCTGCGTGACAATGACGGGCGGTTCCTGTGGACTGACGGTCTGGCGGCGGGCCAGCCGGCCACGCTGATGGGCTTTCCGGTGTTAATCGCCGAGGACATGCCGGAGCCTGCGTCGGGGTCGGATTCCATCGCGTTTGGTGATTTCGGTGCGGGTTACACCGTTGCCGAGCGTCCTGATCTGCGTGTGCTGCGCGATCCCTTCAGCGCCAAGCCGCATGTCCTGTTTTATGCCACCAAGCGCGTGGGCGGGGATGTGAGCGACTTTGCCGCGATCAAAATTCTGAAATTCGCGACCGTCTAAGTGGGGGTCGTGGATGGTTGGGGGCGCGCGAGCGTCCCTGGCCCCGGGCGTGCGTCATGCGCCGTGTTGTCTAGCTGCTCCCCTCCGTCCGAGCAATGCGGACCAACGCACGCCCGGACTTTGGCCGGGGTCGCCGTATCCTGCGATGCGCGCAGTGAGCGTCGGCCCGGCGGAGGAGAGAATACTGCGGTGGAGAAGGTCCAATGATGGTGATCGAAGAGACCACGGTGCCCGATGCGGCGCTGCCGGTCGATGAGTTCAAGGCGCATTTGCGTCTGGGCAGCGGGTTTGGCACCGAGACGGTGCAGGACGCGGTGCTGGAAAGTTTTTTGCGGGCCGCCGTCACGGCGGTTGAGGCACGCATTTCCAAGGCGTTGTTCGAGCGTGATTTTGTCATCAGCTACACCGCGTGGCGCGGTACGGTGGGGCAGCCTTTGCCGTTGGCGCCGGTGACCACGGTGACGGAGCTGGCGTTGGTGGACGGAGCGGGCGCGCGCACTGCGCTGGACAGCGAAAGTTACTGGCTGGAGCGCGATCTGCACAGCCCGGTGCTGCGGCCCGTTGGCACGTGCCTGCCTGCGATCCCGCAGCGGGGCAAGGCCGAGGTTGCACTGACGGCGGGGTATGGTTCGGCGTGGGCCGATATCCCTGCCGATTTGCGGCAGGCCGTGCTGCTGCTGGCAGCGCATTACTACGAATACCGGGATGAGACCGGGTTGAGCGAAGGCTGCATGCCGTTTGGCGTGACCAGCCTGATCGAGCGTTACAAGGTGATGCGGCTTTACGGCGGGGGTGCGACATGAGCACGCCGCGACTGAACCGTCGCCTGACGCTTGAGGCGCCGACCCGGATCTCGGACGGCGCGGGCGGGTTTAACGAAAGCTGGAGTGCTCTGGGCGTGATCTGGGCCGAGCTGACCGCCCGCGCCGGGCGCGAGACCTCGGCTGCAGGGGCACGGGTTTCCATGGCGCCCTATCGCATCGTTGTGCGTGGTGCGCCGGACGGTCACCCCGAACGCCCCACGGCAGGCCAGCGGTTTCGCGACGGCAACCGGATCTTTCACATCCGGTCGGTGGCCGAGCGCGATCCCAACGGACGCTATTTGTCCTGCGTGGCGGACGAGGAGTTGGCGGTATGAGCTATGCCATTTCCAGTGCCTTGCAGGGCGCGATCTATGCGGCGCTGACCGCTGATGACGACCTGTTCAGCCTTGTTGGTGACGCGATTTACGATGCGTTGCCCGGTGGCACTGTGCCCGAGCTTTATGTGGCGTTGGGTCCGGAGCAGGTGAAGATCGCCGATGACAAGACCGGCAGCGGGGCCGAGCATCGGCTGACCGTGTCGGTGGTGTCTGAAGCGCCGGGTTTTGCCAGTGCCAAGACGGTTGCGGGCCAGGTCTGTGATGTGCTCCACGACGCGCCCTTGTCGCTGGCGCGCGGACGGCTGGTGTCGCTGCGCTTTGTCAGTGCCAAGGCTGCGAAGGTCGACAGCGGATCGGGGCGGTCGATTGACCTGACCTTTCGCGCGCGCGTCGAAGACGACTGAACACTGCCCAATGCCGGGCGGCTGAACCTACCTGATATAATTGGAGAATTCCCATGGGTGCTCAGAACGGCAAGGACCTGTTGATCAAGGTCGATATGTCTACGGACGGCCAGTTTGAAACGATCGCGGGGCTGCGCGCCACGCGGGTGAGCTTTAACGCCGAGGCGGTCGATGTCACCAGCCTGGAAAGCCAGGGGGGCTGGCGCGAGTTGCTGTCGGGCGCAGGCGTGCGGTCGGCGTCGATCTCGGGTGCAGGGGTGTTCAAGGACGAAGGCACCGATGAGCGCGCGCGCCAGATCTTTTTCGACGGTGAGACGCCCGATTTTCAGGTGATCATCCCTGATTTTGGCGTGGTCGAGGGGCCGTTTCAGGTCACTGCTGTCGAGTATGCCGGGTCGCACAATGGCGAGGCGACCTATGAGATGACGCTCGCGTCGGCCGGGGCGCTGACCTTTACCGCGCTGTGATCCGATGACCAATCCGTGGAGGGGCGAGGTGTCGCTGGTCATTGATGGCGAAGCGCGCGCGATGCGTCTGAGCCTGGGTGCACTGGCGACGCTGGAGGCGGAGTTGGGTGAGGCATCGCTGGTGGCTGTCATCGAACGGTTCGAGCAAGGCCGGTTTTCCAGCGCGGATGTGCTGGCGCTTTTGCGTGCTGGTCTGCGCGGCGGGCGGTCGGGCTATGACGTTGGCGGGCTGGAGCATGCCGAAATTGAAGGTGGTCCAATGGCCGCGGCACGTGCAGCGGCCGAGCTGATCGCGCGGGCCTTCATGGTGCCGGGATCTTGAGCGGCTTTGACTGGCCCGCGTTGATGCGGGCCGGGCTGGTCGGCTTGCGCATGCCTCCGGAGCAGTTCTGGGACCTGACGCCGGCAGAATTGCAGCTGATGCTTGGCCCCGCAGATGCGGCCCGCCCGATGCTGAGCGATGGCCTTGAGGCGCTGATGGCGGCCTGGCCCGACGAAACCCAAAAGGATGCCCGAGAATGACCGACTATCGCGACGAGATCGAAGGGTTGGAGGTCGAGACCGACAGCCTGCGGCAGACCGTGATCACGACCACAGACATGGTGTCGACCTTTGACAGCCATTTGCGGGTCATGCGCGAGAGCCTTGCCGCCACTGGCAAGGACGTGGCCACGCTTGAAAAGGGTCTGTCCAAAGGTCTGCGCAAGGCCTTTGACGGATTGGTGTTCGATGGCGAAAGCCTGAGCAGCGTGCTGGATGGATTGGCGCAGTCGCTGGCGCGCACGACTTACAATGCGGCGATGAAACCGATCACGGATCATTTTGGCGGGCTGTTGGCCAATAGCGTCGGTGGTTTGATGTCCGGCATTCTGCCCTTTGCCGATGGGGCCCCGTTCAGTCAGGGGCGCGTGATGCCCTTTGCCAGCGGCGGCGTGGTCAGCGGGGCCACACCGTTCGGCATGCGTGGCGGCATGGGGATCATGGGCGAGGCCGGGCCCGAGGCGATCATGCCGCTGGCACGCGGCGCGGACGGCAAGCTGGGCGTGCGCAGCGCGGGCGGCGGTGGCGGGCCGACCATTGTGATGAACATCACCACACCGGACGTCCAGAGCTTTGCCCGCAGTCAGACACAGATCGCGGCACAAATGAGCCGTGCGCTGGCGCGGTCGAACCGCAACCGTTGAATTTAGGGGAGCGAGAGCATGAATTTTCATGATGTGAGGTTTCCGGCGAACCTGAGCTTTGGTTCGGTCGGTGGGCCAGAGCGGCGCACCGAGGTGGTGACGCTGGCCAGTGGTTTTGAAGAACGCAACACGCCCTGGGCGCATTCGCGGCGGCGGTATGATGCGGGGCTGGGCATGCGGTCGCTGGAAGATGTCGAAACGCTGATCGCCTTTTTTGAGGCGCGGCGCGGACAGATGTTCGGGTTTCGCTGGAAAGACTGGTCGGACTACAAGTCTTCTTCCGCGAGCGTTGCGCCCACGTTTCTCGATCAGGTGATTGGCACCGGGGACGGCGAGACGGATGCGTTTCAGCTGCAAAAGACATACCAGAGCGGAGCCTTCAGCTATGCGCGGCCCATTGCCAAGCCGGTTCTGGGCACGGTCCGCGTGGGTGCCGATTATGACGAGATGCAGGAGGCGATCGATTACGAGGTCGATCTGGACACCGGCATCGTCACCTTTGTCACGCCCCCTGAAGACGGGGTTATCGTCAAAGCCGGGTTCGAATTTGACGTGCCGGTGCGGTTTGATACCGACCGGATTGCTACATCGGTTGCCAGCTTTCAGGCCGGCGAAGTGCCGAATGTGCCCGTGGTCGAGGTGCGTATCTGATGGCGGGGCAATCTGAGGCGTTTCTGGCCCACGCCGCGCAAGGGTTGACCACGTTGTGCCGTGCCTGGGCGATTGTGCGCCGGGATGGCAGGGTCTTTGGCTTTACCGATCACGACCGGGATCTGAGTTTCGATGGGATCACCTTTCGTGCCGATACTGGATTGAGTGCCGCCGCACTTGCGCAAAGCACGGGGCTGAGCGTGGACAACACCGAGGCGCTTGGTGCGCTGAGCGATGCGGCGGTGCGCGAGGATGAGATTGAGGCGGGTCGGTTCGACGGTGCCGATGTGCGCGCGTGGCTGGTGAATTGGAATGATGTTGCCGTGCGCTGGTTGCAGTTTCGCGGATCAATCGGGGAAATCCGCAGGTCCGGTGGCGCGTTCCACGCCGAGCTGCGCGGACTGACCGAGGCGCTGAACAAGCCGATGGGCCGTGTCTATCAAAAGGCAAGCTCGGCCCCGGTGGGCAGTGCAGAGGGCTGTTTTGACCCGACAACGCCAGGCTTTTTCCATGAAGGGCCGCCGGACCGCGTGATCGGCGCGCAAATTTTCGAGTGGGACAACCTGGGCGGTTTTGCGCCCGGGTGGTTTCAGAGGGGTCGCCTGGATGTGCTGGATGGTCCAGCGCAGGGTCTTTGGGGGATTATCAAATGGGATCGTTTCTTGGATGGCGTGCGACGGGTGGAACTTTGGGAGCCGCTGCGGGCGGAGGTGATCGCAACCCACCGGATCCGCATGATCGCGGGCAGTGACCGGACGTTTGACACATGCCGGTTGAAATTCGGCAATGTGCTGGATTTCGACGGATTCCCTGATCTGCCCAGCGATGACTGGGTCATGGCCTATCCGAAACAGTCGGGTGCGAATACCGGAGGCAGCTTGCGATGAACGCGGTTGTCTTCGAGGCGCGGCGTTGGATCGGGACGCCGTATGTGCACCAGATGGCCGTACTTGGTGCGGGTTGTGATTGCCTGGGCCTTGTGCGCGGTGTTTGGCGCGGTACCGTGGGCCCCGAGCCGGAAATGCCGCCCGCATATTCAATGGATTGGTCCGAGACCGCGGGGCAAGAGCGGCTGTGGCAGGCCGCCTTGCGACATCTGCGTGCCAAGCCTGTGGGCCAGGCAGCGGTTGGCGACGTGATCCTGTTTCGCATGAAGTCCGGCGCCGTGGCCAAGCATTTGGGTATCCAGTCGCAGATCGGCGACGAGGCGCGTTTCATTCACGCCTATAGCGGGCATGGCGTTGTCGAAAGCGCGCTGTCTGCGCCTTGGGCCCGCCGCATCGTGGCCCGTTTCGAATTTCCCGCATAAGGAGGCCAGCGCATGGCGACGGTGATTTTATCGGCTGCAGGTGCGGCCATTGGCGGGTCCATCGGCGGCACCGTTGCGGGGTTGTCTTCGGTTGCGATTGGCCGTGCCATTGGTGCGACGCTGGGCCGGGCGATTGATCAGCGGGTTATGGGGCAGGGGTCGTCCGTCGTTGAACATGGCAGGATTGACCGGTTTCGCCTGACGGGGTCGGGTGAGGGCAACGCGATTGCGCAGCTATACGGGCGGATGCGCCTGGGCGGGCAAGTGATCTGGGCCTCGGATTTCCTGGAAACCAGCGAGACCACGACCACAGGGGGCGGCAAAGGGGCGCCGTCAGCACCAGAAACGACCACCACGACTTATTCTTACTCGGTGAGCCTCGCCCTTGCGCTGTGCGAAGGTGTGGTCACGCGCGTGGGGCGGGTTTGGGCCGATGGCGAGGAGCTGCCTTTGTCTGCCCTGAACATGCGCGTTTACCCAGGCGACATGGAACAACTGCCCGATCCGCTAATCGAAGCGATCGAGGGGCAGGGGATGGTGCCTGCGTATCGCGGCACCGCATACGTCGTCATTGAGGATTTGGCGCTGGGCCAGTTTGGCAACCGGGTGCCACAGTTTTCGTTCGAGGTGGTGCGTCCCGAGCAGGAGGGTCAGTTTGATGCGCAAAGCGAACTGACCCGCGCGATCAAGGGCGTCGCAATGATCCCGGGGTCGGGAGAGTATGCGCTTGCGACCACCGCGGTGAACTATGTCGACAATACCCAGGGCCGTTGGAGTGCCAATGTGAACACGCCAGCGGGGGAGCCTGATTTTTCAGTATCGCTGAATGCGCTGGGCGATGAGTTGCCCAATTGCGAGGCAGCGGCGCTGGTGGTGTCGTGGTTCGGTGACGATCTGCGCTGTGGCGCATGTACTGTGCGGCCCAAGGTCGAGCACAAGGATGCGCGCGGCGAGAACATGGTGTGGTCAAGCGGTGGCATCCGGCGTGAGGCAGCGCTGTCGGTTCCGGAAGTCGACGGGCGTCCGATTTACGGTGGCACGCCTGCAGATCTGGCGGTGATCGAGGCTATTCAGGCGCTTCAGGCGGCAGGTAAAGCCGTTCTCTTTTACCCCTTCATCCTGATGGATCAGCAAGAGGGCAACGACCTGCCCGATCCGTATTCCGTGGATGGAACGCAAGCCTATCTGCCATGGCGCGGGCGCATCACGACATCCAAGGCGCCGGGCGTCGCTGGATCTCCGGACGGCACTGTTGCGGCTGAGGCCGAGGTTGACGCGTTTTTTGGCACCGTGACGGCAGCGGATTTCCCCGCAGGTGTGGCGCCAGAGGCGGCCGGATACTATGTGGGGCCTGCCGATGAGTGGTCATTCTCGCGCTATATCCTAAGCAACGCGGCGCTGTGCCGTGCCGCCGGCGGCGTTGAGGCATTTTGCATCGGGTCCGAGATGCGCGGCATGACGCAGGTGCGCGGGGACGCGAACCGGTTCCTTTTTGTCGAGAAGCTGGTTGCGCTGGCCGCCGAAGTGCGAACGATCTTGGGCCCAGACACCAAGATCAGCTATGCTGCTGATTGGTCAGAATATTTCGGGTACCAGCCGCAGGATGGTACCGGAGATCGGTTCTTTCACCTGGATGCGCTGTGGGCCGATGACAACATCGATTTCATTGGTATCGACAACTACATGCCGCTGTCTGATTGGCGCGACGGGGTTGCGCACCGGGACGCACAAACCTGGGACACGATTTACGATCTGGATTACCTGCGCGCCAATGTCGAAGGCGGCGAAGGGTACGATTGGTTTTACCATTCGCCGGAGGCGCGTGATGCGCAAATCCGGACCGATATCACCGATGGCGCCGAGGGCGAGCCTTGGGTCTACCGTTACAAGGACATCCGCAACTGGTGGGCCAATGCGCACCACGAACGCATTGGCGGTGTTCGGTCAGCAACCGCGACGGACTGGGAGCCGCAATCAAAACCGATCTGGTTCACGGAATATGGCTGTGCTGCGGTGGATAAGGGGACGAACCAACCCAACAAATTCGTTGATCCAAAATCCTCTGAAAGCGATTTGCCGTTTTATTCCAACGGTGCGCGCGATGATCTGATCCAGCGTCAGTATCTGCGCGCGATCAACAGCTATTGGGCGGATGAAGCCAATAACCCGGTGTCCGATATTTACGGTGCGCCGATGCTTGATCTGGCACGCGCGTTTGTCTGGGCGTGGGACACGCGGCCCTATCCGTTTTTTCCCAATGCAACAGAACAGTGGTCGGACGGCGAGAATTATCCGCGTGGGCATTGGATAAACGGGCGCACATCGTCGCGCAGTCTGGCGTCGGTGGTAGCAGAAATCTGCGATCGTGCGGGCGTTGTGTCCTATGACGTGAGTAGGCTTTTCGGCGTTGTCCGTGGCTATGTGATCGACGAGGTGATCGATGGGCGCGGCGCATTGCAACCGCTGATGCTGCGCTATGGCTTTGACGCGATCGAGCGGGACGGCACTTTGCGGTTTGTCATGCGCGACGGGTTGCGGGCTGAGGCGATTGCAGCAGACAAGCTGGCGATCAGCGACGACCTTGAAGGCAGGCTGGAGCAATCGCGCGAGAGCGAGGCGGAGTTGTCAGGGCGTGTGCGCGTGCGTTTTGTTGAAACGGACGGAAACTTTGACGTGCTGGCCGAAGAAGCGATCCTGCCCGATGATGCCGCCCATGCGGTGAGCACTAGCGAAGTGGCGCTGGCCATGACCCGGCCCGAAGGGCGGCAGGTGGCCGAGCGGTGGCTGGTGGAGAGCCGCGTAGCGCGGGACACCGTGCGTCTGGCGTTGCCGCCGTCGCTTATCGGTGTCGGGGCCGGCGACGTGATCGAGGTAACCCCGGACCAGGCGGAGGGACCGGGTCTTTATCGTGTTGACCGGATCGAGCAGGGCGCGATGCAGCTTCTTGAGGCTGTCCGTATCGAACCGGAGGTCTACACGCCATCGGAGTTGCCCGACCAGTTACCGTCGGTCAGTGCTTTTGTGCCGCCGGTGCCGCTGACGTTCACCTTTCTCGACTTGCCGCTGATCACCGGTGATGAGGTGCCGCACGCGCCTTACCTTGCAGCTACAGGCACGCCGTGGCCGGGCAGCGTGGCGGTATATCAGTCGCGCAGCCAGGAGAATTTCACGCTGAATTCGATCTTTGGAACGCGCGCGAATATCGGGTTTACGCAGACTCCGTTGCTGCGCGCGGGGTCCGGGGTGATTGATCGGGGTCTTGATTTGGAAGTTCTGATGATGAGCGGCGCATTGGCGTCTGTAGATGATGCAGCCCTGCTTTCGGGCGCCAACGCGCTGGCGATTGGCGACGGCACGCCTAATGGGTGGGAGATCATACAGTTTCGCGATGCTGAGCTGATTGCACCGGGGCGTTACCTGCTGCGCCATCGATTACGTGGGCAATTGGGCACAGATGCACTGGTGCCTGCGTTTTGGCCTGTTGGCTCTTGGGTCGTGGCGCTGAATGGTGCGCCGCAACAGATCGAATTGCTGTCGAGCCTGCGGCGGGTGGCACAGACGTTCCGGGTCGGACCCGCTGCGCGCGCGGTCGACGATCCAATTTATCGGCAAGAAGTGCACGCTTTCGATGGCAACGGATTACGCCCCTATGCGCCTGTCCATCTGCGTGCGGCGCGCGATGGAACCGGGACCACCATACGCTGGATCCGCCGAACACGGATCGACGGAGACAGTTGGGACGTACCCGAAGTGCCGTTGGGCGAAGAAAGCGAGCAATATGCCGTGCGGGTGCAGAAGGATGGTTCCGTGCTGCGTGATGAGACTGTCGCAAGTCCCGAATGGACGTATCCCGACGCAGTGCGGGCAGCCGATGGCGCTGGCGATGCCTTTGAGGTCGCGGTATCACAGATATCAGCCCGGTTTGGCCCCGGCCCCGTGAATATCCTTGAGGTCGATCTGACATGAGGCCGGTTGTCGCGATCGACTTGATCTGTGCAGCACGGGCATTGCTGGCGGTCCCTGTACCCGCTCGATTGTCCACTGCGCAAACTCTGTTTTTCGAAGCAGAGGCAGCAGATTGGCATCGACGCCAAACGGGTGACATGCATCCGCATTTTGGTGACGGCACCCTGGCCGCGGCGGCGCGCCGGGTCCCGATGGCCGACGAGCGTTCACTGTGTGACAGTGAAATGTCGGCAGCGGCAATCATGATCCTTCAGATGATCGTGCAACGTAACTGTCGCAACAGATCAACGTGTTGAATGAAAGCCATAACAGCTTTGCGTTTGGCGAAACTTGCCTATTTGGTTTAAAAGGAGGCAAGAGGATTTCGCATGGCAGACGCAAAGACAAATATCACCGTTCTTGATCCGGTTTGGGATCAGATCACCGACGAGGCGCGGCAGGCGGTTCTCGACGAACCGCTGATTGGCGGGTTTGTGCATGCCTGTATCCTGCATCACAAGTCACTGAACCGGGCGCTGTCTTATCGCGTCGCTGCCAAGCTGGCGTCGAATGAGATGTCGATGGTCGTGGTGCGCGAGATTGTTGAAGAAGCCTATGTCAAGGATCCGAGCCTGATCGAAGCAGCGCGGGCTGATCTTGTTGCGGTTTACGAGCGTGATCCCGCGTGCCATCGGTTGCTGCAGCCAATCCTTTATTTCAAAGGCTACCAAGCCATGCAGGCCTACCGCGTGGCACATCATCTGTGGGACACGGATCACCGCGATCTGGCCTATTTCTTTCAGATGCGGGCCTCAGAGATTTTCGGGATCGACATTCATCCGGCAGCGCGGCTGGGTAAGGGCATTATGATCGACCACGCGCATTCCATCGTCATCGGTGAGACAGCGGTGGTTGGTGACAATGTGTCGATGCTGCACTCCGTGACGCTGGGCGGCACGGGCAAGGAAGAAGAGGACCGGCACCCCAAAATCGGCAACTGTGTGTTGATCGGAGCAGGTGCCAAGGTGCTGGGCAACATCAAGGTCGGCGACTGCAGCCGCATTGCGGCCGGATCTGTGGTTCTGGAAGACGTGCCGTCATGCAAGACGGTTGCTGGTATTCCGGCGCGCATCGTGGGCGAGGCGGGATGCGAGCAACCTGCGCTCAGCATGAACCACATGCTCGGAAAAGACCAGTAAAGCACTGGTTTTAAATGGAAAAGGCCAAAGCGATGCTGCGGCCTTTTTTGGATTGTTTATTGGGGCGCTGCCCCAAACCCCGAGGTATTTTGGGCCAGAAGAAGCCTAGGCCAGCATCGCCATCGGGTTTTCCAGGTTGTCCTTGATCGCGTTCAGCAAGTTGGCGCCGAGCGCGCCGTCGATGACACGGTGATCAACCGAGAGGGTCGTAGACATAACTGTGGCGACCTTTATCTCACCATCTTCTCCAACAATCGGTTTCTTGGCCCCGGCGCCCACCGCGAGGATCGCGGCATGCGGCGGGTTGATTATGGCGTCGAAATTGTCGATGCCGAACATCCCGAGGTTGGAAATGGCAAAGCTGCCGCCCTGATATTCGTGCGGCGAAAGCTTGCGGTCGCGGGCGCGGGTCGCGAGGTCTTTCATCTCGATGGAGAGGGCCGAAAGCGATTTCACGTCGGCGTCTTTCAATACCGGCGTGAACAGCCCGCCCTCGATGGCAACGGCCACAGCAACGTCGGACGCTTTCATCGACAGCATCTTGTCGCCGGCCCAGACGGCGTTGGCGTCGGGCACCTGTTGCAGCGCAAGCGCACAAGCCTTGATGATGAAATCATTTACCGACAGCTTTATATTGCGCGCCTCAAGCGTTTTGTTGAGCTGGCTGCGGAAGGCCAGCAGCGCGTCGAGTTCGATATCCCTGCGCAGGTAGAAATGCGGAACGGACTGTTTTGCTTCAGTCAGCCGCGCGGCGATGGTCTTGCGCATGCCATCCAGAGCAACCTCTTCGTAGTCGCGACCCTCGTACATTTTGGCCACGACGTCGCTGGACGGGCCAGATGCGAGGGCTGTCGCGGCTGGTGCTGCATTTGCGGCTGGCGCGGCTTTTGCTTCGGTTGCTGGGGCGGCTTCTGCCTTTTCGACGTCTGCCTTGACGATCCGGCCATGGGGGCCGGAGCCTTTGATCGCGCTCAAGTCGAGTCCCTTTTGCGCCGCGATACGGCGGGCGAGGGGGGAGGCAAAAATGCGCTGGCCGCCTTTTGCCGGAGCTGCGGGTGCGGCGGGAGCGGAGGCGGGCGCCGAAGCTTCTTCTGTCGCTGGCGCGCTCTCCTCGGATTGAGTTGGCGCGGGCGCGGGGGATGGGGCGCCGATATCGTCAGCGCTTTCACCGTCTTCCAGAAGCACAGCGATCGGCGCGTTCACTTTCACGCCTTCGGTGCCTTCGGCCACGAGGATCTTGCCAACGACGCCTTCGTCAACGGCTTCGAACTCCATGGTGGCCTTGTCGGTTTCGATCTCGGCCAGCAGATCGCCGGACGACACCGTATCCCCTTCTTTCACCAGCCATTTCGCCAGAGTGCCCTCTTCCATCGTGGGCGAGAGCGCGGGCATGAGAATTTCTGTGGGCATGGCGCGCTCCTTACCGGTAGGTGACTTTTTTGACGGCGTCGATCACTTCGTCGGTGGTGATCAGCGCGTGTTTTTCGAGGTTCGCAGCATAGGGCATCGGCACATCCTTGCCGGTGCAGTTGATCACGGGGGCATCGAGATAATCGAATGCCTCCTGCATGATCACCGAACTGACGTAGTTGCCGACCGACCCTTGCGGCCAGCCTTCCTCGACCGTGACGCAGCGGTTGGTCTTCATCACGGATTTCAACACTGTGCCGGTATCCATCGGGCGCAGGGTGCGCAGGTCGATGACCTCGGCGCTGATCCCGTCCTCGGCCAGCTTGTCCGCCGCTTCGAGCGCGTATTGCATGCCGATGCCGAAGGACGCGATGGTCACGTCTGATCCTTCGCGCCAGATGCGTGCCTTGCCAAAGGGGATGGTGAAATCATCCATGTCGGGCACATCAAAGCTGCGCCCATAGAGGATTTCGTTTTCGAGGAAACAGACCGGGTTGTTGTCGCGGATCGCGGTTTTCATCAACCCTTTGGCATCCGCGGCAGAGTAGGGCATCACGACCTTGAGGCCGGGGATTTGCATGTACCACGCGGCATAATCTTGAGAGTGCTGAGCGCCCACGCGGGCGGCAGCACCGTTCGGTCCGCGGAACACCATCGGAGCGCCCATCTGGCCGCCGGACATGTAGAGCGTCTTGGCCGCGGAGTTGATGATCTGGTCGATCGCCTGCATGGCAAAGTTCCAGGTCATGAATTCCACAATGGGGCGCAGGCCGCCAAAGGCTGCCCCGACACCGATCCCGGCAAAACCGTGTTCGGTGATGGGCGTGTCTATCACACGCTTGCTGCCAAACTCGTCGAGCAGGCCCTGGGACACTTTGTAGGCGCCCTGGTACTCGGCCACTTCTTCGCCCATCAGGAACACCGTGTCGTCGGCGCGCATTTCTTCGGCCATGGCGTCGCGCAGTGCTTCGCGCACGGTCTGCGTTTTCATTGGCGTGCCGTCAGGATAGTCGGGGCTGCTGTCGACCTGTGGTTCGGTCGGGGGTGACGCCGGTGTAGCTGCGGTCGCGGGTGCCGATGCTTTGCCTTCCTCGCCGCTCAGGGCGGCAGGGGCAGGGGCGCTGGTGGCGGCGACGTCATCGACGCTTTCGCCCTCTTCCACGAGGATCGCGATGGGCGTGTTAACTTTCACGCCTTCGCTGCCTTCGGGCACGAGAATCTTTCCCACGATCCCTTCGTCGACAGCTTCGAACTCCATCGTCGCTTTGTCGGTCTCGATCTCGGCCATGATGTCACCGGACGATACAGTATCGCCCTCTTTCACCAGCCATTTCGCAAGCGTGCCTTCCTCCATCGTCGGGGAAAGCGCGGGCATCAGAATTTCGGTTGCCATAGTCTCTTTCCCTTATGCGTAGATGTCGGTCCACAGCTCATCGAGCGCAGGCTCGGGGCTGTCCTTGGCGAACTCGGCAGAGGCGTTCACGATCTCCTTGATCTCTTTGTCGATGGTCTTGAGATCATCTTCGGTCGCGTGCTTGCCGGTCAAAAGCATCGAACGCACCTGTTCGATGGGATCGCGTTCATCACGCATCTTTTGCACCTCTTCGCGGGTCCGGTATTTGGCCGGGTCCGACATCGAATGGCCGCGATAGCGGTATGTCTTGATCTCGAGGATGTAGGGGCCTTTGCCCGCGCGGCAGTGCGCGACAGCCTTTTCGCCCGCTTCCTTGACTGCCAGCACGTCCATGCCGTCGACCTCTTCGCCCGGGATGCCGTAGGACGCGCCGCGTTCCCAATAGCTGGGCGATTTCGTTGACCGTTTGGTCGACGTGCCCATGGCATACTGGTTGTTCTCGATCACGAAGGTCACCGGCAGCATCCAAAGCTCAGCCATGTTGTAGGCCTCGTAAACCTGGCCCTGGTTCGCGGCGCCGTCCCCGAAATAGGTGAAGGTGACGTTGTCGTTGCCCTTGTACATGTCCGAAAATGCAAGGCCCGCACCCAGCGGCACTTGTGCCGCCACGATGCCGTGCCCGCCATAAAAGTGCTTTTCCTTGGAAAACATGTGCATCGAGCCGCCTTTCCCCTTGGAATAGCCGCCCTCGCGTCCGGTCAGTTCGGCCATCACGCCGTTAGGGTCCATTCCGCAGGCCAGCATGTGGCCGTGGTCGCGATACGAGGTGATGCGCTTGTCGCCATCCTTGGCCGCAGCTTCAAGCCCGACCACCACCGCTTCTTGT
Source organism: Pseudomonadota bacterium (assembly GCA_038530495.1). Lineage (GTDB taxonomy): Bacteria > Pseudomonadota > Alphaproteobacteria > Rhodobacterales > Rhodobacteraceae > Tateyamaria. The sequence goes on from JBCBCR010000013.1 coordinate 29,909, forward strand.
CCGATGTAGAGGTGACAGAAGCCGCCGATCAACCCCATCCCGTACAGCTGGCCTGCCTTTTCCTCAAATCTGCGGATTAACAGCATGTCGCGGTAATAACCCTGCAGCTCTTCCGCGGAGACATTGGGTTTCTTGGTGGCTTTGCGCGCAGCCATGGACACCCCTCCCTAACAAATAGTTTAGCGTTAAACTATTTGTTATCGCATTCGCTGCGCAGATGCGAGTGCAATTGTGACGCAGGGTGAAGCGGGCCATTTTTTGGGCCGATCAGCGTTGGCAAAAGGCCCGTGCAGGCTGTGCGCCGGCCAGTTTAAGCCGTTGATGTGATGTGTATTATTCAGGTCCGCGATGTCTGCGCTTAGCGGATCACAACCTCGTCGCTGCGCAAGACGCCCAGCACGTTGCGCGCCTGTTCGTCCAGCAGATCGAGGTCGAGGTAGTCGTCGGATAGCCGATGCGTCAGGTTCTCCATCCGGGTCACCTGCGCCTGCACCTGGGCCAGTTGGCGCGCGAGGTCTTGCGCCTCGGCTTCGATCTCGGCGCGGCGAAACAGGCCAAAGTCGCCCTGCACAGCAGCAAAGGTGAAATAGACGCACAGGCCAAAGCTGGCCGTGAAAAACACAAGGGTGCCTAACGGAGCGCGTGCGGTACGGGTCATCAACTCTGCCTCAAGCCGCCTCTGCCGGGCGGTCGCGCATAGTATGGCACATGTGATTCGTTCTGTGAATCCCTTTATTGCATGAGCGCTGCGACCCCTGGCAGCTCCTTACCCTCCATCCATTCCAGAAATGCGCCGCCCGCTGTTGAGATGTAGGTAAAGTCATCAGCAGCCCCTGCCTGGTTCAGGGCGGCTACGGTGTCGCCGCCGCCGGCCACGGTGATCAGGTTGCCCGCGCGGGTCATTTGTCCTGCCGCGCGCGCCGTCTCGAACGTGGCGGTGTGGAACGGCGCGATCTCGAATGCGCCCAACGGGCCATTCCAGATCACCGTCTCGGACGCTTCGAACAGCGCGATGATGTCGGCGATAGCCTCGGGTCCCGCATCAAGGATCATCTTATCCGGCGGGCAGGCGTTTGCCGCCACAACCTCGTGCGCGGCATCTGCCTTGAATTCGGACGCAACCACCACGTCGCCCGGCAAGTGCAAGGTGCAGCCCGCGGCGTCGGCCTTGGCCATGATGTCGCGCGCCGTGTCGGCAAGGTCATGTTCGCACAGCGACGCACCCACATCGATGCCTTGGGCTGCGAGAAACGTGTTGGCCATGCCGCCGCCAATCACGATGCTGTCCACCTTGGCGATCAGGTTGCCCAGAAGGTCAAGCTTCGTCGACACCTTGGCGCCGCCGACCACCGCGACCACGGGGCGTTTCGGCGTGGACAGGGCAGCCTCCAGCGCGCTCAGTTCCGCTTGCATCAAGCGGCCGGCGCAGGCGGGCAGCAGGTGCGCCACCCCGGCGGTCGAGGCGTGCGCCCGGTGCGCGGCGGAAAAGGCGTCGTTACAATAGACATCGCCGAGGCTCGCCAGAAACTGCGCCATCATCGGGTCGTTGTCTTCTTCCATCGTGGTGAAGCGCGTGTTTTCCACCAGAATGATCGCATCGCCCGGTTGGTCATCGATCCAGTCCCGGCTGGGGCGTTCGACAAAAGTCACCGTCGCCCCCAACGCCGCTTCGAGCGCGGGCAGTACGCGGCGCAGCGACATCTCGGGGTTGGGCTGCCCCTTGGGCCGGCCGAAATGCGCCAGCAGCACGGGACTGCCGCCCGCCGCCACGATGTCGCGCACCGTGGGCACAATCCGGTCGATGCGCGTGGTGTCGGTGACGCGGTCCCCCTCCATCGGCACGTTGATATCGACGCGGGTCAGCACGCGCTTGCCCGCAAGGTCCATGTCATCGAGGGTTTTCCAGCGCATCTTGTTCTCCCGTCCGTATCTGCCACCCTTGTGCATTGCGCCAATCGTTGCGCCCGTCAACGGCTGACTTGCCGGGGCGCGCGCATCCGCATATGTCGTGGGGCGACATTTGTGACAAGGAAGGCAGATATGGCCGAGATCAAAGACCCCGAAAACACCATCCTGATGGAGCTGAAAGGCGGCACCGTCACCATCGCGCTGTTGCCCGACGTGGCGCCCAAGCACGTGGAGCGCATGAAGGAACTGGCGCGCGGCGGCGAATACGACAACGTGGCCTTTCACCGGGTGATCGACGGGTTCATGGCCCAGACCGGCGACGTGCAGCACGGCGATATGGAAGATGGGTTCAACATCCGCATGGCGGGCACCGGTGGATCGTCCATGCCCGATCTGCCTGCCGAGTTTTCCAAGGTCCCGCACGCGCGCGGGTCGCTCGGTGCTGCGCGCTCGGCCAATCCCGACAGCGCCAACAGCCAGTTCTTCATCAACTTCAACGACAATGATTTCCTCAATGGCCAGTACACCGTCTACGGGCAGGTCATCGACGGCATGGAACATGTCGACGCGATCACCCGCGGCGAGCCACCTGCCGAGCCTGACCGTATGATCAGCGTCAAGGTGGCCGCCGATGTGGCGTAACCTGATCGCGGCACTCGCGCTGACCGCGGGCCCCGCAGCCGCCACAGGCATCGAGATCACCGTGGCGGGCGAGGCAAATGGCACCGTGACCATCGACCTGTTCGAAGACGTCGCCCCTGCGCACGTGACGCGGATCACCACGCTGGCAGCGTCCGGCGCCTATGACGGGGTGGTGTTCCATCGCGTGATCGACGGCTTCATGGCGCAAACAGGCGACGTGCAGTTCGGCGATGCCACGGCGGACAGCTACAACTACCGTTTTGCGGGGCGGGGCGGGTCCGACCTGGGCAACGTGCCGGCGGAGTTTTCGGACATCCCGTTTGACACCGGCATCGTCGGGATGGCCCGGTCGCAAAGCCCCGACAGCGCCAACAGTCAGTTCTTCATCATGTTCCAGCCGGGCTACTTTCTGAACAACCAGTACACGGTTGTTGGCAAGGTGACCGCAGGGCAGGACGTGGTAGACGCGATCAAACGCGGCCACCCGCGCACGGGCGCGATGATGGAAGGCGCGCCGGACCGCATGGTCGCGGTCACCGTGACCGAGTAACACCCGCTTTCCCCGCGTTTTCCGGATCGGAAAATGCCCCGCTCAAACCAAAAGCGCCCCGGATCAACCGGGGCGCTTTTTCATGCAGGTATCTGTTTTGGCTCAGTCGTCCGACTTGGCCGCGGGCGCTGCTTTCTTGCTGCTGGCGTTCAGCGGGTCGTCCTGCCGCTGCACCGAGCCTTCGAAATGCGCGCCGCTTTCGATCGCGATGGTCTTGTGGATGATGTCACCCTCGACCCGTGCGGTCGATGTCAGGCGCACCTTGAGGCCGCGCACACGGCCCACGAAGTGACCGCAGACGACGTCGTCATCAACGGTCGCATCGTGGGC
>JBCBCR010000014.1:0-31836 GCA_038530495.1 Pseudomonadota bacterium
CAGAAACACAAATCGGATCACCTCGCCGGGCACGCCCTGATCCAGCACGTCCCGCACTGTAAAGAAGTTGCCAAGTGACTTGGACATCTTTTTGCCCTCGACCTGCAGCATCTCGTTGTGCATCCACACATTCGCAAACCCGTGCCCGCTGCAACGGCTTTGCGCGATCTCGTTTTCGTGGTGGGGAAAGGTCAGGTCGTTGCCGCCGCCGTGGATGTCGAATTGCGGGCCCAAGATGTCGTGGGCCATGGCCGAGCATTCGATGTGCCAGCCGGGTCGCCCGCGCCCCCAGGGACTATCCCACCCGGGCAGATCGTCCGAGGACGGCTTCCACAGCACGAAATCCATCGGGTCTTCCTTGTAGGGCGCGACCTCGACCCGGGCACCGGCGATCATGTCGTCGACCGAGCGGCCCGACAGCTTGCCGTAATCGGCATATTTGCGCACCCGAAACAGCACATGACCGTCGCCCTCATAGGCATAGCCATCCGCAATCAGCCCCTCGATCATCGCCACCATCTGCGGAATGTAGGCCGTGGCGCGCGGCATCTTGTTGGGCTCCATCGCGCCCACTGCCGCCATGTCGTCCAGAAACCATTGCGTCGTCTCGGCCGTGATGTCCGAAATCGGTCGTCCGCTCTGCGCTGCGCGCGCGTTGATCTTGTCATCGACGTCGGTGAAATTGCGCACATAGGTCACGTGATCCGCACCGTAAACATGGCGCAGCAGGCGAAACAGCACATCGAACACGATCACCGGACGCGCATTGCCGATATGCGCGCGGTCATACACGGTCGGTCCGCAGACATACATGCGCACGTTTTCGGGATCGATAGGCGCGAACGCCTCTTTCCGGCGGGTCGCTGTATTGTAAAGCTTGATCGTCATGGCACGTCTCGCGGCACGGGTTGGCGCGGGCCTAGCAACTCTGATCTGTCATGAAAACAAAGAACCGGCCCGCTGAGGAAATCAGCAGGAAATAATGCAGATGATGCACGTTGCTCCGGTCATATGGATAGCGTAGCAGGCGCGCGGCAAAGCGGTCAAGCCTTGATCGACCGGGACGCATCGGGTCAATGTGCGCGCATGACACGTGATGAGGCCGATGCCATCTGCGCCGCCCTGCCCGGTGCCACCTACCATAGCCATGCCGACGGTGGGCTGGACGCGTGGAAAGTGGGCGACAAGATGTTTGCCTGCATCGGGCACATAGATGACGGCGTGTCCGTCAAAACCGACAGCATCGATACAGCGACCTTCCTGATCGAGATCGGGGCGGCCCAGAAGGCAAAGTATTTCCACCGCTCATGGGTGCGCGTGCCCTTTGCCGGCAAAGACCTCGACGAGGTGCGCGACCGTATCCACACGTCCTATGGCTTGATCCGTGGCAGCCTGACGAAAAAGGTGCAGGCCGCGCTGGACGCGTGGCCGGAAAACGACTGACCGCATCACATTGACATCCCCGCCCGCCTCTGTCCGATTGCACGAGACCGCATCGGAGCGCCGCACATGCACCTTTCAAACCGGATCACGACGCTTACCGCCGACGGCGCGGACGGGTGGGAGGTGTTTTACAAGGCGCGCCGGATGATCGCCGATGGGGTGCCGGTAACCGAACTGACCATCGGCGAACACGACATCCGCACCGCCGCGCCCGTTTTACAGGAAATGCACCGCAGCGCGTTGGGCGGTCACACCGGCTATGCCATGGTTCCGGGCACCGATGATCTGCGCGACATCGTTGCGGCACGCTGCGCGGCGCGCACCGGCGTGCCAACCACCCGCGACAACGTGCTGATCACCCCCGGCGGACAATCGGCCCTGTTTGCAGCCCACGCAGCTGCCTGCGATCCGGGCGACGTGGCGCTTTATGTCGATCCCTATTACGCCACCTACCCCGGCACGATCCGCGCGGTCAGCGCGATCCCGCGCGCGGTGGCCGCCCGTGCCGAAGACGGGTTCCAGCCGCGCGGTTCAGATATTGCAGCAGCGGCGGATGGGGCCACTTCGCTGCTGATCAACACGCCCAACAACCCGACCGGCGTGGTCTATTCCGACAAAACGCTGACCAGCGTCGCCGAGGCCTGCGTGACACATGACCTGTGGCTGATCTCGGACGAGGTCTATGACACCCAGGTTTGGGACGGCGCGCATCTGTCGCCGCGCGCCCTGCCCGGCATGGTCGATCGCACGCTCGTTGTGGGATCCATGTCCAAAAGTCACGCCATGACCGGATCACGTTGCGGATGGCTGATCGGACCCGAAGAGGCCATTGCCCACCTCATTAACCTTGCCACGCACACGACCTATGGCGTGCCCGGGTTCATTCAGGATGCCGCCGGTTTCGCCCTGTCCCAAGGGCCTGTGTTCGAGGCAAAAATCAGCGCGCCGTTTCTGCGCCGCCGCGCACTGGCCCAAGACATCCTCGGTGCCCAAAACACCATCGGCCTCGTGCCTGCGCAAGGTGCGATGTACCTGATGCTCGACATACGCCCCACCGGTCTGAGCGGCGAAGCGTTTGCCCACGCGCTGCTCGATCAGCACCACATCGCCGTCATGCCCGGCGAAAGCTTTGGCAACGCAGCGGCAGGGTTTATCCGCGTCGCGATGACGATCGAAGACGATGCCTTTGCCAACGCGTTGCGAACATTGGTGACCTTTGCGCAGGCACAAATCACGCGCTAGGCTGGCGGTGTATTTTGAAAAAGGCTTTCCAATGTTCCGCTATTTCCGGCTGTTTGCCGTTTTGCTGTGGCTGCCTGTGGTCGCCTTGGCGCAAAGCTACCCCGACTACCAAACCACCGATATCAACGATTTTGCCGGCCTTCTGACTGACGCCGACCTGCGCGACACGCTCAAGGACCGGCTGGTCCGATTGCGCCAGGACACCGGGATCGAGATGACGGTGGTAACCCTGCCGAGCCAGTCAAAATACGCCCCCGACATGACGCTCGAGGCGTTTGCAACCGGTCTGTTCAATCACTGGGGCATCGGGGATGCCACGCGCAACGATGGTATTCTGGTGCTGGTTATGCCCAACGATCGTGCCATGCGCATCGAACTGGGCGCAGGATATGGCCGCGACTGGGACCGCATCGCGCAGCGGGTTGTCGACGACGGCTTTCTGCCATTCTTTCGCGACGACAACTACCAGGCTGGCATCATGACCGGATCAGTCGCGGTGATCGAAGAGATCGCTCTACCGTTTTCCGCCGGATCGCCCCCGCCATCGGCCCCATCCGGCAATGATCCGGGTTGGCCGATCTTCGCGGTGTTCGGCACACTCATGCTGTTTTTTGCCAAATGGACATGGGTGGGCGATCTGTTCATGCGCTTGCGCACCTGCCCGCAATGTGGGGCCAAGGGCACGTTGCGGGTGCATCGCCGCACGCTGTACGCGGCAACCCGATCCTCCCCGGGCCGACAGGAACGCACGGTGACCTGTACAAATTGCGATTACCATGATGTCAGCACCATCACCTTGCCCCGCAAACGGACAAGCTCTGGCAGTTCGGGTGGATTTGGCGGCGGTCGTTCGGGCGGCGGCGGCGCGTCAGGCCGATGGTAGGAATGTTGCCAGAGCCGAGCGCGGGCCCAACACCCGCGCCCGGCCTATCGTTCAGAACCGGAACGAACCACGCAGCGTGAACGTGGTCGCATCCGCGTCAACACCGGTGCCGCCGATGTTGTCAAAGGAATGCTCCAACAGTTCGGCGCCCACGAGGTACTGATCGGTGATCTGGTAGGCGAAACCAATGCCAAAGAAATCCCCGCTCTCATCGCCCAAGGTGGTGTCAACTTCGGCCACGCCAGCGGTCAAATAGCCCAGCACAGGGCCGAAATCATAGCCCGCTCGCAGCTTGAGCCGTGCCACCGAATCCACGGTTGCAGCCCCGGCGAGGTTCACATCCGTTCCGTCGTAATCGACCTCACCCCCCACAACAAAGGTGCCAAAATCGTACTGAAACCCGGCATGGGCGCCGAACAGCAGATCATCCCCATCCGCCGCACCCGACCCATCGACGTCGATATACCCGAACTGCAAACCGACATAGGGCCCTGTCCACTCGCCGCCGAGGCTGGGCAGTTGCGTGGCCGCTTGGGCGACTGGTTCATTCGGTGCGGGGGCCGGGTCGTCCAGACTGCCAGCCACAGCCGCGCCACCTGTTGTGATCATGAGGGCCAAAATTGAAATGCGTGTCTTCATCTTTCTGCTCCTTGATATTGCTGCACTGCGACATTGGAACGGCTAGCGGTCTCGACCACCGCCACGCAGCACAAGGTTTTGTGAACGCTGCCTTTTCGGCTGGAACCGGCTGACGCGGTGCAGCGTGCGGGCAAATTCCTGCCAAAAGGCAGGTCGCAATCAGAACAGACTGTCGCGCAGGGACCATGCACCTTGGCACCAGCGATGCTGCGGGAGGCAGTCTTGCAAGAACCGATGAGCAAAATTGAGCTGGTGTGCCGCACCATTGGCGCTGCGCGCGGGCGGGCTGCGCGGGGGCGCCCCTGAGACGGCACGCACCCTTTCAATGCCACGCTGATCAGGATCCCGCACATGAACGACGAATCCCCCAATCGCACAACCACCCGATCCGGAGGCCGGGCGGCACGCCGTGCCGCGCGTGCTGCCCCTCTCGCCAGCCATTTGCGCCCTGTGCGCGCGGGTCTGTCGGGCGGCACCTACGCCCCGCTTACCGATGCCGAAGTACAGCGCATCCACCGCGCGGCACTCGATGCGCTCGAAACCATTGGCCTCGCCGATGCCCCGCCAAGCGGCGTGCAATACCTCACTGACGCGGGTGCAATCGAGGGCGACGACGGCCGCATCCGTTTCCCCCGTGCGCTGGTCGAGGATACCTTGGCGCAAGCCAACCGCGCGATGACCCTGTGCGCGCGCGATCCAGCGCATGATCTCGAACTGTCCGGCACGCGGGTGCATTTCGGCACCGCAGGTGCGGCGGTCCACCTGGTGGATGCCAACGGACGCGACTATGCCGAAAGCAAAGTCCAGGACCTGCACGACGCTGCCCGCATCTGCGACGCGCTCGACAATATCCACTTTTGCCAGCGTCCGATGATCTGCCGCGACATCCCGGACACGGTGGAGATGGAGTACAACTCGGTCTTTGCCTGCGTGTCCGGCACCACGAAACACGTGGGCACGTCGTTCAGCGACCCGTCCTGCGTGCCGCCTGCTATCGAGATGCTGCACATGATCGCAGGTGGCGAAGACGCGTGGCGCGCGCGGCCATTCGTGTCGAACTCGAACTGTTTTGTCGTGCCGCCGATGAAATTCGCCCCCGAAAGCTGCGAGGTGATGGAGGCGTGCATCAAGGCCGGCATGCCGGTGCTGCTGCTGTCGGCGGGCATGTCCGGGGCCACGGCGCCATCAACCATTGCCGGTGCAATCGTGCAGGCGGTGGCCGAATGCCTCGCGGGCCTCGTCTACGTCAACGCGGTCAAACCCGGCGCACCGGCGATCTTCGGCACCTGGCCATTCGGTCTCGATTTGCGTACTGGGGCCATGTCGATCGGCTCGGGGGAACAGGCGCTTCTGACCGCGGGCTGCGCCCAGATGCATCGGTTCTACGACCTGCCCGGCGGTGCCGCGGCGGGCGCATCGGATTCAAAACTGCCGGACATGCAAGCGGGATGGGAGCAGATGAACAGCCTTGTCATGGCAGGGCTGTCAGGTCTCAACATGGTCTACGAAGCCGCGGGCATGCATGCATCGCTGCTGGGGTTCTGTCACGAAAGCCTGATCCTGAGCGACGACATGATCGGGCAGGCGCTGCGCTGTGTGCGCGGGATCGAGGTGACGGACGAAACCCTCGCGCTCGATCAGATGGCCGAGGTCTGCATGGGTGGCCCTGGCCATTACCTCGGCACGGCACAAACCCTGTCGCGGATGCAAAGCGACTGCGTCTATCCGAGCTTGGGCGACCGTACATCACCCAAAGAATGGGCGGAACTGGGGAAACCCGACCTTGTGACACAGGCCACGGCGCGCAAACAGGATATCCTTGGAACGCGGCCTGCTGCGGCCCTTGCGCCGGAAATTGATCAGGCGATCCGCGCGCGCTTCAACATCCACCTCAAGCCGTTTTCGTAAAAAAGCGGGCCCGGTCCTTGGGGCCAGACCGGACCCGCGGCACAGCCGCCACGCAACGGGCGCGCGGCGGCCCTGCTCAACCTTGCGACGGAGGCAGAATGCCTGCCTCTTGCGCAGCGGCAATCTCTTCGCCGTCCAGCGCGCCGTCTGCATTCAGGTCCATGGTGGTGAACATGTCCACGCTCACCTCCGGATACCCCGCCTGCACCTCGTCCAAGGTCAGGACCCCGTCTGCATTTGTATCAAGATCTTCCGTGGCCTGCGCCAACACCAGAACAGGCGACAGTGCAGCGACGGCAAAGGTGGAAAGGAATTTGGTCATGATGACCTCCGTTTGTTTTGCTTTTGCAAAGACGCTTCACCGCGCCTTCACCGGGTAAGAGCGACAAACCGGCCTTTGCATCCCGCCCGTCCCGCGGCGGGCAAGCGCATGCCGAAAGCGCTGCGGCGAACCGGCAATGTCCTGCCCAAAAAGAGGTCATGGCACGCATCGGCAAAAATCCCCGGGATTGGCGGGCAGGCATCAACGCGCAATGCTTCGGCCATGCCTCAATGTTCCCGAACCCATGCCCAGCTGGTGACGCTGCTTCCGTCGCTGAAACGTCGCGCACGCCGTCTGGCGCGCAGTCCCACAGACGCCGAAGATATGGTGCAGGACACACTGGTGAACCTTTGTGCGCGCTTGTCCTCGGGCGGACATATCGGCGATTTGCACGCTTATGCCATGCGGAGCCTGAGCCACCGCGCACGCCGCGACTGGAGCAGATCAGCGCCGGAAACGCTTGAGGAGGACACGCTGGTCACCGGTGACGCCACCCAGCACATCAATTGCTGCGAAACCCTGCGCGCCATCGACACGTTGCCCGCCGCCCAACGTCGCGTGATGCGGCACGTGGTGGCGGGCGAGACATCGCCCAGCGCCATTGCCCGCGCCACAGGACTGCCCGTGGGCACTGTCATGTCGCGACTGGCCCGTGCCCGCTCACGTCTGCGGCAAATGCTGGATACCCAGTAATAAAAAGAGGTGCCCCGGCGGGACACCTCGTTCGCGCGAAATCCGACGATTCAGAACGGATGAATGCGGGGCCAGTTTTCATCGCCCTGCGCGATGTAGGTGGGAATGTCCTCTTGCCAGAGGGTCTGGGCGCGCGGATGCACCTGGACATAAAGCGTGCCGTCGACCACCTGCCACACCATCGGATCACCGGGTGCCTTGTACCCCTGGCTTGCCGCCCAGGAGCAATAGCCGTCATAGGCCGGGACAAATTGCGCAGGGTTGGCCTTGAACTTGTCGCGGTTGGCCTCGGTCGCAAAATACCAGATCGCGCCGTTGTAGAAATGATTGAACCGCGCCTCGCCCTGCAACGGCGTGTCATCGTGGTAGGACACTGTGTCATAGCCGCTCAGCGCCACGGCCAACTGGTTGCCCGCCTGCGCCAGGGTTGCGCCAAACGTCATCGTCATCGCGACCCCGAGGATCGCGAACATCTTTTTCAGCATCATCATGCTCCGTCTGTTGAGTGGTGTGTTCGGAGGTGAACATCTGCACACTTAAACGGCTGCCCGATCACACGCATTAAACGAAACGAAGAGCAAAATCGCGCATTCTCTGACGGTCTTGTCAGGCGCGGTTGATTTGAATTGCCCAGGCACGAGCCTAGGCGCGCACCACGCAGGCACAAAGAAAAAACGGAGGGCCAAAGCCCCCCGTTAGTTTCGCCGTACAGGCTCCATATGTTAACCGCCCGGTACTTTTCTGCCTGCGGCCTGTACGTCGTCAGAAGCGAACGCATCCGCTTCGTGTCGAGGTGGGAGGAGCCAATCGTCCGCCCCACCCGATCTTCGTCGGGAGCCAGACCAAAGCCCGGCCCCCTCGCGCCCCCGGTGAGGGGCGCGTAAGTCTTAGCTACTCCTTCAAAAGCGCGAGCAATGCCCGTTCGACATAGCCTTCTGGCAGCATTTTTTGGCTCACTTTATTGGCCAGGTACTTTTTGAACCGCCCTTCGCCAATGTAGTCTTCGCGGAACCATCTCCGGAATTCGCCGAGTGCCTGCTCTGGGTAACAACGCGCCATTTGAGGGTTACTAACCGCCTGTGGGAAATAGTCCGGGAAGAAGTGTTGATATGTCGCTCTATCTCCGTAAATGCGACCCAGATCCGCGTTCGCCCAGTGCTTAGACCAAGCCTGACCCACACTAATGTCCGGCACGAACTTTTCGTCGATATGAAGTCCCGACAACCCAAGCGTAACGATCAAGCTGGAGATTTCCTTAAAAATTCCGAAGAAACCATCGGGCACCGCATCATAAGTAAGCGATACTCGATCCTTGAAAATCCGCCAAAGGTCCTCGTTGGTGGTTTCCTTGTAGCCAGTCGCGTCGTAGATGAACTTTCGCAAACCGTGTCGAGACAACTTGCGATAGTTGGCCAAGGCAAGGTCCGCAAATTGGCGATTACCCTCGAATGCAAAGTACTCTAACAATGCGGTGCAAACGCTATCGGGATACGCCAAATACCGCCGTTTTCCTTCAAAAACCTCTACGTGAGGAAGGCTGGGGATCGCGCCCGTTTGCTCGAACATCAATTCCCTAACGCGCTTCACGTAGTCGGGTGCTTCGGCGGAGTTCCACTCAGATGAGATTATGCCGATGTATTTGTTCCGCAGCCCACACAAGTCGCCGATTGCGCGTTGAGTAAGAAATGGTGTGCCGTCGTTTAGAACACCCATCCCAATTCCGTCCTGACTTGCCTCAGCTTCAACGTGAAGCTGAAGCTCAGGCTGAGACGGGTCGGAAACGCGTTTCCGGGAGGGCAACTTTGCAATCGTTGGCTTCATATTAGACCCTCCTCAGCTACACCCGCTTGTCGCGCCGCAGGTGTTGCACTTCATGCATGTGCCGTTGCGCACCAGGGTGTAGTTGCCGCATTCGCCGCAGGCTTCGCCCTCGTAGCCTTGCATTTTGGCCTTGGTGCGCGCGTCGAGCAGGGTTGCGGTGACCAGATCGCCGCCACCGACCGCGACCGCATCAGACACCACCGTTTCCACGGCGACAGACGCGTCCGATGTCACGGCTGTTCCGTCATCCATGCCGCCCTTGAGCACCACCAGATCTTGCGGCACCCGCTTGCGCAGATAGCCGGTCGAGCTGATCTGCTTGAGCACTTCGAGCGACCGGGATGCCGCGGTCTCAGAAAGTTCGGAGACGTTGCTCACGCCCTCTTCCTCTCCGCGGCCCAAATCGTCGAATGTGGCACCCTCAGGTTTCACATGCGCCAGATCGGTCCGGTCAAGGTAGGACACAGCCAGTTCGCGGAACACGTAGTCGAGGATCGACGTCGCGTTCTTGATGCTGTCATTGCCCTGGACCATGCCAGCCGGTTCGAACTTGGTGAAGGTGAAGGCGTCCACGAACTCCTCCAGCGGCACACCGTATTGCAGGCCCACGGACACGGCGATGGCAAAGTTGTTCATCATCGCCCGGAAGCCAGCACCTTCCTTGTGCATGTCGATGAAGATCTCACCCAGGTTGCCGTCTTCGTACTCGCCGGTGCGCAGGTAAACCTTGTGGCCCCCAACGATGGCCTTCTGGGTGTAGCCCTTGCGCCGCTGCGGCATCTTCTCGCGGTGGCTGCGGACGATCTCCTTGACGATGACCTTTTCGACCACCTTTTCGGCCAGCACCGCGGCCTTTTCCTGGATCGACCCGGTTTCCAGCACCTCGGCTGCTTCTTCGTCATCCTCGACCAGTGCGGCGGCCAGCGGCTGCGACAGTTTGGAGCCGTCACGATACAGCGCGTTGGCCTTCACCCCCAGCGACCACGACAACTCGTAGGCGCGCTGGCAGTCTTCGATGGTCGCATCGTTGGGCATGTTGATCGTCTTCGAGATCGCGCCCGAGATGAACGACTGCGCCGCGGCCATCATGGTGATGTGGCTGTCCACGCTCAGGAAGCGCTTGCCCTTCTTGCCGCACGGGTTTGCGCAGTCAAAGATGTGGTAATGCGCTTCCTTGAGATGCGGAGCCCCTTCGAGGGTCATGGTGCCGCACACGTGGTCGTTGGCTGCATCGATGTCCGCTTTGGAGAACCCGAGGTGACGCAGCAGGTCAAAGGTCGGGTCGTTCAGCTTGTCCGCCGGAATGCCCAGCACCTGCGTGCAGAACTCTTCGCCCAGCGTCCACTGGTTGAACACGAACCGGATGTCGAACGCGCTTTCCAATGCGGCGTCCACCTTGGCCAGTTCGTTCTCGCCAAACCCGTGGCCCATCAACGTGGTGTGGTTGATCGCCGGTGCGTTCCCGATCGACCCGTGACCAACAGCATAGCTGACGATCTCTTCGATCTGGGCCGAGCCGTAGCCGAGGTTTTCGAGCGCAGCAGGCACCGACCGATTGATGATCTTGAAGTAACCGCCACCGGCCAGCTTCTTGAACTTCACCAGCGCAAAGTCAGGCTCAATCCCTGTCGTGTCGCAGTCCATGACCAGACCGATGGTGCCGGTAGGCGCGATCACGGTCGATTGCGCGTTGCGATAGCCGTGCTCTTCACCAAGCTTCAGCGCCTCGTCCCACACGGCCATGGCCACGTCGATCAGCTGCGGATCGGGGCAGTTGGCGTGATCCAGCGGCACAGGCTTGACCGCCAGCTTTTCGTAGCCTTCGACAGCGCCATAGGCGGCGGTGCGGTGATTACGCATCACCCGCAGCATGTGATCGGCGTTCTTGGCGTAACCCGGGAATGGTCCCAGTTCACCGGCCATCTCGGCCGATGTGGCATAGCTGACGCCGGTCATGATCGCGGTCAGCGCACCGCAGAGGCTGCGCCCTTCGTCGCTGTCGTAGCCATGCCCCATGTTCATCAGCAGACCGCCAATGTTGGCATAGCCCAAACCCAACGTGCGGAAGTCATAGGAGCGCTGCGCAATCTCTTTTGACGGGAATTGCGCCATCATCACCGAGATTTCCAGCGTCACGGTCCAAAGACGGGCCGCGTGCATGTAATCCTCGACCTGGAACTGCCCGTCCTTGAGGAACGTCAGCAGGTTCATCGACGCCAGGTTACAGGCTGTGTCGTCGAGGAACATGTACTCTGAACACGGGTTCGAACCGCGGATCTCGCCATCTTCGGGGCACGTGTGCCAATCGTTGACGGTGTCGTGGTACTGAATGCCCGGATCGGCACAGGCCCACGCGGCGTGGCCCACCTGCTCCCACAAATCGCGTGCCCGGATCGTTTTGACAACGGATCCGTCAACGCGGGATGTCAGTTCCCAATCGGCATCCTTTTCAACCGCTGTCAGGAACGCGTTGGTGACGCGGATCGAGTTGTTCGAGTTCTGGCCCGAAACCGAGTTGTACGCCTCGCTATCCCAATCGGTGTCGTATGTCGGGAATTCGATGCTGGTGTGACCTTGTTTGGCGTAATCCAGCACGCGCTTGATATACGTCTCCGGGATCGCGACCTTCTTGGCGTCTTTCACAGCCGCCTTCAGCGCGCTGTTCTTGCTCGGGTCATAGGCGTCGTCCACCGCGCCATCCCACGTGCCAATCGCCTCAAAGATCGCATTCAGCTTCTGCTGGTGCATTTTCGAGCCTGCGACGATGCTCGCCACCTTCTGCTCTTCGAGAACCTTCCAGTTGATGAAGTCTTCGATATCCGGGTGATCGGCATCGACGATCACCATCTTCGCGGCCCGGCGAGTTGTCCCGCCCGATTTAATCGCACCAGCCGCGCGGTCACCGATCTTGAGAAAGCCCATGAGCCCGGACGACTTGCCGCCACCCGACAGCGGCTCGTTGGCGGCGCGCAGGTGGCTGAAGTTGGTGCCGGTGCCCGAGCCGTACTTGAAAAGGCGCGCTTCGCGCACCCACAGGTCCATGATCCCGCCGTCGTTCACCAGATCGTCCTGCACCGACTGGATAAAGCACGCGTGCGGCTGCGGATGCTCATAGGCGGACTTTGACTTGGTCAGCTTGCCGGTGAACGGGTCGACATACATGTGGCCTTGCGCCGGGCCGTCGATGCCGTAGGCCCAGTGCAGACCGGTGTTGAACCACTGTGGCGAGTTCGGTGCCGCACGCTGGGTTGCCAGCATAAAGCGCATCTCGTCATAATAGGCACGCGCATCTTCCTCGGTCGAGAAGTAGCCGCCTTTCCAGCCCCAGTAGGCCCAAGCGCCCGCCAAACGGTCAAACACCTGCTTGGACGATGTCTCACCACCCATTTCAGCGCCCTTGGCGGCCTTACGGCGCCACAAGAACTCGGGCACGTTCGCTTCTTTGACGGGCTCGGTCCGCGACGGCACGCCCGCCTTGCGGAAATATTTCTGCGCGATCACGTCGCTTGCGACCTGGCTCCACGTGCTTGGAACCTCGACATCATCGAGGCGGAACACGACCGTGCCATCGGGGTTGCGGATCTCGGACGCGGTGGTCACGAAATCAAGCGCTGCGTAGGCGTCTTGCCCTGCTGTTGTGAACTGTCTTTCGATCTTCATCGTTGCTGCCTCATCTTTCAGCATTTCCCTGCCGCGGTGGAATGCGCCGTTCCGCGGAATTCTATTGTCGAAAGAACAAGCATCTGCCTGCGGCCCGCGCGACTTTCACGCTGGACCGCCACCAAATTGCATTGGTTTGTGGTTTCCGTCTGTCCCTCGTGCCGAACTGGGGCCCTAGTGTTAGCCACTAAATGTTGTGGTCCTCCGCTCGGCCTACACAATCTGGCGTATCTCGGCCTATGGCGTCAACGGGATTCTTCGACTTTTTTCATCGAAATTTTCTTGACGCCCCTGTTGCGCTAACAGCCGTCTGATTCACCCACAGGTCGATGCCCAGATGAACGTTTGACCTGTCAACCGACAGGCCGGAAGAAAGCCAATTTTTTTCGAGGATTTAGCCTCAACTTCGGATGCGAAGCGTGAACTTATCCACAGGCTTGTAGGTCCGTCCGATAAAGCTTTTGCCGCGCTGCGGAAAATGTGATGCTGTGGCCACGTCCAAGTTGCGAGGCACTAAAATGCGATACCTTTTCGTCCTCATCATCGGCGCGCTTTCCGCTTGCGCGCCCCAATATGTTGAGACGATCGCCTCAGATCCCAACGACATACCCGTGCGTCGGGCAACGTTTGCATCGGACCCGCGCCCGCTTGATGCCGCGTTCCGCGCCTCGTGCGACACACCGGGTGATGAAATCCGGCAGGTGTCCCGCGGTGTTCTGCAATGCCGAATCCCGCCGCCGCCGGATTTGGCGGCCTTCCTCGTGCTGCAATATGACGGTGCGCTCGCCGCGCCGACCCTGGTCGTGCAAAAGGAAACGGAACAGGCTGCGGACAACATCGTGGTCGAACTCAGCTATTTCGCAGAGGTGGTTCAGAAATCCGGTAACGCCCGCCGCATCTACTTCAAACAGCGCAGCCTCGACCAGTTGATGGACGCCCTGCTCGAAGCCACCGGCGGCAACACGTCGTGAATTTCGGGAAACTGGTCGGAGCGAGAGGATTCGAACCTCCGACCCCCTGTACCCAAAACAGGTGCGCTACCAGGCTGCGCCACGCTCCGACCTGACGCTGCTATAGACCCGTGTTGCGCGATTGAAAAGGGGTCAGCAGGGCCAAGCGGCCTGCGATTGATCAAAGCTGGGGTGACGCAACTGCGTGCCCGGCGCGATCCCCATCTGCCCCGCCAGACCGCCATTGATCTCAAGCACGTGGGTCAGGCCGTCACCGCCAAAAATCGGCGTTTCGTCCAGTGGCTGCGCGCGGTGATGCACATGTTGCACCACACCCTCAGGGTCGACGAACAACATGTCGAGCTCGATCAGCGTATTGCGCATCCAGAACGACAACCGTCCGGGCCGTTCATAGACAAACAGCATTCCAGCAGACGCAGGCATCGAAGGGCGGTTCATCAAACCTTGTGCACGCTCGGCCGAATCGTCCGCGATCTCGACCGAGAACCGCGCCTGCCCAAAGTCACCGCGCAACCAGACGACATCCGGTGCGCAGGCCGCAGACGCGATCCCGGACCCCAAAAGCCAAAACAGCAAAATCCGAAACACGCGCCGTCTGCCCCGCAAGGTTACTCGTCTTTGAGAGCTGCCTCCCAGGCGAGAACCTCGGCAGCCATGCGGCCACGTTTACCATCGATCACCCGCAGGGCCAATGCTTCGCCCGGTTGCAGGTCAGACAGGCCCGACCGGCGCAGAACCTCGATGTGCAAGAACACATCCTCGTCGCGCCCAAACACGTTGGCAAAGCCGAACCCTTTGCCTTTATCGAACCACTTGACGCGGCCCGGCTCCAGCGGGCTTTGCATCACGTCGGTCGGATCGAGGTCGGCGATGTCGGCAAGCGTCGACAACGTGTCCTGCGCAGGGGCCACGATGTTGATGACTTCAACCGCCTGTACCCCCCTGTCTGTATGTTGAACCTTGACGTCTATACGTGCGCCATCTGCAACGGACGACTGCCCGAAGTTGCGCAACACATTGACGTGCAAGAGTATATCTGGTCCCCCAATGTCCGCTAGGACAAAACCATACCCCTTAACTGGATCGAACCATTTAACTGTCCCGCTGACTTGGTCTGCTTCGTGAGTGTCTTCGTGCACGACCGGTCTTTCGTTAGCGATTTTTTTTTGCTCTAGAGGTTTGCGCCATTTTGCGAGCGATTTGCAACATGTTAAAATCGTATAAAAACAGTACCGTACATTTCACGTAGCATGAAATTTATGGGTTGAGACGGGTAACAGACCAACCATTAGATGGTAAATCTTTCACCCATCTGAACCGATCATGCAACCGCGCAGCACCGTCCGCCCACAGTTCGATCTCGATCGGGGTAATCCGATACCCCCCCCAAAACGGCGGTCTAGCGGGGTCATCGCCGTGTTCTTCGGTGACTGTTTCAACAGCTTTCATTAGCGCCGCACGGCTCTCCAAGGGTCGGCTTTGCTGCGACGCCCACGCGCCCAGCCGCGATTGCAACGAACGTGACCGGTAATATGCATCCGCCTGCGGCCCATCTTCGCGCGTCACGTGCCCTCGCACGCGCACCTGCCGATGCAGCGATTTCCAATGGATCACAAACGCAGCCTTCTGCGCCTGATCCAACTCGCTCGCCTTGGCGCTTTCATAGTTGGTGTAAAATACAAACGCGTCGTCCTCGATCTCCTTGAGCAGCACGACGCGCACATTGGGCAAGCCGTCCGCATCCATCGTGGACAGCGCCATGGCGTTGGGGTCATTGATTTCGCTGGCCTCAGCTTCTTTCATCCATGCGCGAATGATCGATATCGGATCATCGCCTGCAAAAGGTCCGCTTCTATCACTCATCATTACCTCCGCGTCTGTCATCGGCCGCTAGCTAGTGCAGCAGAGCGCCGCGCGCAACTCAGGGTTCCCCTCTCTTGATGCACTCGTGCGCTTGGCCTAAAGCATAGCGCCAGACGCAAGGGGTGGGACGGATAATGACCAACGGATTAATGGCTGGTAAAAAGGGCCTGATCATGGGCTTGGCGAATGACAAGTCCATCGCCTGGGGCATTGCCCGCGCCCTGCACGGTGCAGGCGCTGAACTGGCTTTTTCCTATCAAGGCGAAGCGTTGAAAAAGCGCGTCGACCCACTGGCCGCACAACTGGGCAGCGACATTGTCCTGCCCTGCGACGTCAGCGACGGCGCGTCCATCGACGCCCTGTTTGCTGGCCTCAAAGACCAGTGGGGGGAGCTTGATTTTCTCGTTCACGCCATCGGCTTTTCCGACAAGAACGAGCTGCGCGGCCGCTACGTTGACACCAGCCCCGAGAACTTTGCCATGACAATGGACATCTCGGTCTATTCCTTCACCGCCGTCATGCAACGCGCGGAAAAGATGATGAGAAATGGCGGCAGCGCGGTGACCCTCACCTATTACGGGGCCGAGCAGGTCATGCCACATTATAACGTCATGGGCGTCGCCAAGGCCGCGCTCGAAGCGAGCGTGAAATACCTCGCAGAGGATCTGGGCAAGGACAACATCCGGGTCAACGCAATCTCCGCCGGGCCGATAAAAACGCTGGCAGCCTCGGGCATCGGCGATTTCCGCTACATCATGAAGTGGAACGAATACAACTCGCCCCTGCGCCGCAATGTCACCATCGAAGACGTGGGCAAAAGCGCGCTCTATCTGTTGTCCGATCTCAGCAGCGGCACGACGGGCGAAAACCTGCACGTGGACGCCGGATACCACGTGGTCGGCATGAAGGCGGTCGACGCCCCTGACATCGAAAAGGGCTAGGCACAGTGACCGAGATCACACTGGCGCAACTGGCAGCGTTTAATCTCACCCTGCTTGCCGCCATGGCCGCGCCCGGCCCGGCCTTTTTGCTCGCGCTGCGCAACGCCGTTGTCGGTGGTCGTCGCGCCGGCATCCTGACCGGAATCGGCCTGGCCACGGTGGCTGCGTTTTGGACAGGCTGCGCGCTGCTCGGTCTCGCCGCTCTGTTCGAACTGGTGCCTTGGCTCTTTCTCGCCATGAAAATCGCTGGCGCGCTCTACCTCCTTTTTCTTGCATGGGGTCTCTGGCGCGACGCGCGCACGCCGCTCGACCAAAGCCAAGACCGTAGCAGCGCCCGGCCGATGCGCCAGGGCATGCTGATCAACCTCGCAAATCCGAAATCCGTGCTCTTTGCCGGGGCGGTCATCGTGGTCATTTTTCCCGCGGGCCTCAGCCTGCCCGCCAGCGCGCTCATCGTTTTGAATCACTTCGTTGTCGAAATCGTGGTCTACACGCTGATGGCACTGCTTCTGTCCACCCCTGCCGCACAACGCAGCTACCTGCGTGCCAAGGTATGGGCCGACCGGACGGCCGGTCTCATTCTCGGCGCACTCGGGCTGCGCCTGCTGATCGAAAGGTAATAAAATATGGCCGATCAACTGCCACACGAAAAAGGCTTCCACGTCAGCTGGGATCAAATGCACCGCGACAGTCGCGCGCTCGCGTGGCGTCTGGATGGGCGCGGGCCCGACGACGGCAGTTGGCGCGCCGTGGTCGCGATCACCCGGGGTGGCATGGCGCCCGCGATGATCGTCGCGCGCGAACTCGACATTCGCACGGTCGACACGATCAGCGTGAAATCCTACCACTCTGGCGGCGGCAAGGCCGACCAACGGCGCGAGGCGCAGGTGCTGAAATCCCCCGACGCGGACATGATGGGCGACGGGACCGGCGTGCTGATCATCGACGATCTGGTGGACAGCGGCAAAACCCTTGAACTGGTGCGCAGCCTCTATCCCAACGCGCATTTCGCAACCGTCTATGCCAAGCCCAAGGGCGAGCCGCAGGTCGACACGTTCATCACCGGCGTCAGCCAGGACACGTGGATCTTTTTCCCATGGGACATGGCGCTGCAATATGTCGAACCCTACCGGGGCCGGGACTGAACGACACCGGCTTCACTTTGCCAAATAAACTCCCGCCGGAGGCTCCCTCCGCCTGACAAGGGCACCGCCAGATGAACCCCTCTCGCACCACAGCCACGTTTTCGCCGCCCGTGATGGAGGCGCGGCGCTGGTTACAGGGCGTGACCTTTCCGCCCGACCGGCCCCTGATCAACGTCAGCCAGGCCGCGCCGGTCGATCCACCGCCGCCCGCGCTGCGTCAGGCGATGGCCGATGCCGCCCTGACTCGCGACGATGCGCATCTTTATGGCCCGGTGCTGGGCATGCCTGCGCTGCGCACGGCACTCAGCGACCAGATCAACCGGCATTACGGTGCGGCAACCAGCAGCGACAATGTCGCGATCACGTCCGGCTGCAACCAGGCGTTTGCCGCCGCCATCGCCAGCCTGTGCGGCGAGGGGGATGAAGTTATTCTGCCAACCCCATGGTATTTCAATCATAAAATGTGGCTCGACATGGCCGGTGTCGAAACCGTCCCACTGCCCGCGGGCCCTGACATGCTGCCCGATGTCGCCGCGGCAGAGGCGCTCATCAGCCCCGCGACGCGCGCCATCACGCTGGTATCGCCAAACAATCCGTGCGGCGTGGAATACCCCGAAGCGCTGCTTCGAGACTTCTTCGCGCTGGCCCGGCGCCACGGCATCGCGCTGATCGTCGACGAAACCTATCGCGATTTCGACAGCCGGTCGGGCCCGCCGCACACCCTGTTTCAAGAGCCGGACTGGGATGAGACGTTCATCCACCTCTATTCCTTTTCCAAGGCGTATCGGCTGACCGGACACCGGGTCGGTGCGTTAGCAACCTCCGCCAACCGATTGAGAGAGGTTGAGAAATTCCTCGACACAGTCGCCATTTGTCCCGGCCAGATCGGGCAGTACGCAGCGCTTTGGGGTTTGGAAAATCTCGGGCAGTGGGTCGCAGGCGAACGCGATGAAATCCTCGCCCGTCGTCGCGCCATCGCGGACGGATTCCACGTGCTCGCCGACGCAGGGTGGGAGCTCATGGGACTTGGCGCGTACTTTGCCTACATGCGCTATCCGTTTGACGCATCCTCTGCCGACCTTGCCCCGCGACTGGTGCAAGAGGCGGGCATTCTGTGCCTGCCGGGCACCATGTTCTGGCCCGTCGGCGCACCCGAAGGACGCCAGCAATTGCGCATCGCCTTTGCCAACCTCGACGCGGCTGGCATCGGCGAATTGTACAAAAGACTGGCTCAATTGAACAACTAGCGCCCCTGCCCTTGCTCCCCACGTCCACCGCCGATAGACATCCCGAAACCGCGCAAAGCACCGCAAGAGGCACCAATGGCCAAAGGCTCCAACTCGCTGTCGAAATTCGCTGTCTGGGCGCTGCTCGGGTTGCTCATCATCGCCCTTGGCGGTTTTGGCGCCACCAACCTCAGCGGCACGGCGCGCACCATCGGGTCGGTGGGTGACAAATACATCGACGTCGATACCTTCGCCCGCCAGATGCAGCAGGAAATGCAGGCGCTGAGCGCGCAATTGGGTGAACCTGTGAGCATCGCCCGCGCCCGTGAACTGGGTCTGGATCAGGCGGTGATCTCGCGCCTCGTGCGCGCACGGGCGTTAGATTACGAAGCGTCGCAAATGGGGTTGAGTGTCGGCGATGAGGTGATCCGGGACGAGATCCTGAATATCTCGGCGTTCCAAGGCCTTGATGGCCAGTTTGACCGGGAGGCCTATCGCTTTGCGCTGTCGAACTCCGGCAGCACCGAAAGCCAGTTCGAAGCGCAGTTGCGTGACGAAGTCTCGCGCACGCTATTGCAGGGCGCGATGATGGGCGGCGTGCAGATGCCCGACACCTTTGCCAACACGCTGGCGGCCTATGTGGGCGAGCGGCGCGACGTGACCTGGGCACGGTTGGATCAGTCCAACCTTGCAGAACCCCTGCCCGCCCCCGATGAGGCCACGCTGCGGGCCTTCTATGACGAGAACATCGACAACTTCTTTCTGCCGGAATCAAAGCGCATCACCTACGCCGTGCTGCTGCCCGAACACATCCTCGCGGACATGGACGTGCCCGAGGACCAGTTGCGCGCGGCCTATGACGCGCGCAGCGCTGAATACAACCGCCCCGAACGGAGGCTCGTCGAACGGCTTGTCTTCCTCGATGAGGCCAGCGCTGAACAAGCGGCCGCGCAGCTTGACGTGAACGGCACCACGTTCGAAGCGTTGGTTGCGGATCGCGGGCTGACACTGGCCGATGTCGATCTGGGCGATGTGGACCGTTTGTCGCTGGATGCCGCCGGCGAGGCGGTCTTTGCCGCCGAGGTGGGCGACGTGGTTGGCCCGTTGCCTACGGACCTTGGCAGCGCCCTCTTCCGGGTGAACGGTGTGCTTGCCGCGCAAACCACCAGCTTTGAGGACGCCCGCGACGCGCTGTTGGATGACCTCGCCCGCGATGCCGCCCGCCGCCAGGTCGAGGCGCAGGCCGAAAGCTTCGAGGATATGCTTGCAGGCGGTGCCACGCTCGAAGAGCTGTCTGACGAGACCGACATGCAACTGGGCACCATCGACTGGTGGCCGACGAATGGCGAGGGGATCGCTGCTTATGCGGATTTTCGCGAGGCTGCTGCGGACCTAACCGTGGAAGATTTTCCCACAATCCTGACGCTGAGCGACGGCGGCATCTTTGCCATGCGGTTGGATGAAATCCTGCCGCAGCGCCCGATCCCGTTCGACGAAGCGCTGGAAAGCGTAACCGCGCGCTATGAAGCCACCGAAACGGAAAAGCTGTTGACGGCGCAGGCCGACGCTGCCCTGCCTGCACTGCGCGAAGGCCAAGCCTTTGCCGCGCAAGGGTTCGAAACGCAAACGGACACCGGCCTTGCCCGCACCGATTTTGTGCCTGGTACACCGCCCGAATTCATGACGGCCCTTTTCGAGATGGAACCGGGAGAGGTGCGGGTGCTGGCGGGCTTCGGCGCATTGGCGATCATTAGACTGGATGCCATTCAGGACGCCGCACAGGACGCAGAGTTGCAAGCGCAAGCCGCGTTGTTGACACAGCAGGCGGGCCAAGCGCTGGCAGCGGACATGTTCGAAGTGTTCAGCACCGATGTACTGCTGCGCGCGGGTCCGCAGATCAACCAGCAGATCGTCGACGCCGTTTTGGCAAGCTTTCCCTGACGCCATGGCCATGACGCCCGCATATGACGCATTCGCCGCGGCCTACGAGGCGGGGCACAACCAGGTTGTGTATACCCGGCTGGCTGCCGATCTCGACACGCCGGTATCGCTGATGCTGAAGCTGGCAGGCACGGCCAAAGATGCGTTTGTCCTTGAATCCGTCACCGGCGGCGAAGTGCGTGGGCGTTATTCCATCGTCGGCATGAAACCCGACCTGATCTGGCGGTGTGACGGCACGCAGGCGCGGATCAACCGGCAGGCGCGCTTTGACGACGATGCGTTCGAGCCGCAGGACGGCAATCCGCTGGACTGCTTGCGGGCGCTGATCGGCGAAAGCCGGATCGACCTGCCCGACGAGCTGCCGCAAGCGGCTGCGGGCCTGTTTGGCTATCTCGGCTATGACACCGTACGGCTGGTCGAACGGTTGCCCAATGTGAATCCGGATCCGCTGGGCCTGCCCGACGCGCTGATGCTGCGCCCGTCGGTGATGGCGGTGCTGGACGGGGTCAAGGGAGAGGTCACGGTGGTCTCGCCAGCCTGGGTCGCCGATGGGGTTTCGGCCAAGGCTGCTTATGCCCAAGCCGCCGAGCGGGTGATGGATGCCGTGCGCGATCTTGAACGCGCGATGCCTGCCGAAAGTCGCGATCTGGGCGAGGAACGCGCCACGCCCGAGCCGGTGTCGAATTTCACGCGCGACGGCTACAAAGCGGCGGTGGACCGGGCCAAGGACTACATCGTGGCGGGCGATATCTTTCAGGTGGTGCCGGCACAGCGCTGGACCCAGGAGTTTCCGCTGCCGCCCTTCTCGCTCTATCGCAGTCTGCGGCGCACCAACCCGTCGCCGTTCATGTTCTACTTCAACTTCGGCGGCTTTCAGGTGATTGGGGCAAGCCCCGAGATCCTCGTGCGGGTCTTTGGTCGCGAGGTGACGATCCGCCCCATCGCGGGCACCCGCCCGCGCGGTGCAACACCCGAGGAGGACCGCGCGCTGGAAGCGGATCTGCTGGCCGACAAGAAGGAACTGGCCGAGCATCTGATGCTGCTGGATCTGGGCCGCAATGACGTGGGCCGCGTGGCCAAGATCGGCACAGTGCGCCCGACCGAGGAGTTCATCGTCGAACGCTATTCGCACGTGATGCACATCGTGTCGAACGTGGTGGGCGAATTGCACGAGGACAAGGACGCGCTCGACGCGTTTTTTGCCGGTATGCCCGCAGGCACGGTGTCCGGCGCGCCAAAAGTGCGCGCGATGGAGATCATCGACGAGCTGGAGCCGGAAAAGCGCGGCGTCTATGGCGGCGGTGTCGGCTATTTCAGCGCGGGCGGCGACATGGACATGTGCATCGCCCTGCGCACCGCTGTGGTCAAGGACAGCAAGCTGTATATCCAGGCCGGTGGCGGCGTCGTCTATGACAGTGATCCGGAGGCCGAGTACATGGAAACGGTGCACAAGGCCGGTGCAATCCGGCGCGCGGCAGCGGATGCGGCGCGTTTTTCGGGTGGCAACAGCTAGGCCCTGCACCCGGCCGGCGCGACCTGATGGCATGCCGACCCTTCGGGGAGGATTTTTTTGAAACAGAGAAGGAGCCGGCGTGGTTATTCCGCGGCAGCTTCGGCGAGTGTGAGCAGCGCGGCGGAGACCGGTGCGAGCGCCACGCGTTGCGCGCGGTCCTGCAGCCCCCAGAGCAGCAATGCCGAGATGGTGTCGGGCCGTAGGCGACCCAGCATGATCACCCCACCCTCTTGCCCGGCGCGAAAGGCGGCCTGATCAAGAAAGCGGCGGATCACGGTCGGCGTTTGCGCCGCACTGTCGAAGTCGCGAAAGACGAGCCCGGCGGGCACGCCATCACGCAGGGCCAGCTTTTGTGCGGTGTTCAGCCCCTTGGACTGCAGCACAAGCCCGTGGCCAGTGGCAAGCAATGCCTCAGTAATCTGGTCGGAGGCATCACGGCTTTCCTGCAGACCTGTGCCCGTCCCTTCGAGCACGCCGACCACATCGGGCAGGCTATCGAGAGCGGCTGAGAGCGTCACTTCGGCATCGCTGGCCGTGGCGCCCGCGGGCAGGTCAATCTGCGCCATGACCTCGAACCCCTGGGCGCGGTATTCGGCGGCGCGCTCAGCGGCACCCTCGCTCAGCGGATCAACGGCAAAGGTCAGTGGGTAGGGAAAGCTGCGCAGAGCGGCGACACCGACCGGCCCGCTGGTCAGATCAGCGCCGGTGTCCATTAGGATGATCGACATTAGCGGTTTGGCGTCCGGGTTTTCAAAGGGCGCGGCAAAGGCGCGGATCGGCGGCAGGTCCTCTTCGGGTTCCGCATCGACCTCGGGCGCGGTTGCAACCGCGGGCAAGCTGGGCGTTCGGTCGATCAGTGACGTGGCCGGGCGGCCTATGGTCGGCCCGCTGGGCACGGGCGCCTCTGGTTCAGGCAAGGCTGCGATGCGGGGCGCGGGCTCGGCTGTTTCAGAGGTTTCGGGTGCTGCCTCGTCCGACACTTGCGGCAGCGCGGGTGTATCGCGCGGCACGTCTTCGGCCGCTGGTGTTTGCGCAACCTCGGTGGGTGCGTTCTCCGGCGCGGGGTCCGTGGCAATCGCGTCGGGCGCAGTTTCCGTGACCACCGGTGCGGGCGCGGGTGCGGTGTCAATCCGGGGCACCGCGCTGGCCTCGGGTGCGGGGCCAAGGGCGGCTTGCGGGCTGGGCAGGATCGGCGTGTCTGCGGTTGCTGTCACCTTGCCCGTTTGTGGCGCAGAAGGCGCGACAAGTTCTTGCGCCGGAGCGGTGCGTGGCGCCTGTGGCGCGTCGGCACGCGTGGTGGCGGCGATATCACCGGACTCGCTTTCGGGACGTTGCAGCGTGGGGGCTGCACTGTCGCGGATCACGGGGCTGTCGGTGCCCGCCGCGGCGTCTGCGCCCGCAGGCCGTTCGGGCGCCTCGACCCCCGGCACCGAGACGGTTTCGATCACCGGTGCCGCGGGCGGGCCAACCACAACCGAAACGACACCCGCGCCGACGATGCTGACCACACCGCCCAAAACCACGCCGCCCAGAAATCCACGTGCCATCTGCCTCATCTCTCCACTCGTCCGGTCCGTGTTATATCGACCGCGACCCGGCCCTTGCCGGTCTAGCACCTTGACGGCGCTGCCCAAGCCTGACCATGTTGCCCTCGACTATACCGGGCGACACGAGCCTTGAGAACACCGAAGGTGCGCGATGCTGCTGATGATCGATAACTATGACAGTTTCACCTACAACCTGGTCCACTACTTGGGCGAGGAAGGGGCCGAGGTCGTCGTGCGGCGAAATGACGAAATCGACGTGCAGGAAGCCATGGCGATGCGCCCCGATGCCATCCTACTGAGCCCCGGACCCTGCGATCCGGATCAGGCGGGGATTTGCCTGTCTCTCACATTGGCGGCTGCGGAAACCGGCACGCCGCTGATGGGCGTGTGCCTGGGACATCAGACCATCGGGCAGGCCTTTGGCGGTCGGGTGGTGCGCGCAGGCGAGATCGTGCATGGCAAGCTGGGGACGATGCATCACACAGGCAAGGGGCCCTTCGCCGGCCTGCCAACCCCGTTTCAGGCCACGCGCTATCATTCGCTGACAGTCGAACGGGAAAGCCTGCCGGATTGTCTCGAGATCACGGCCGAGTTGGAGGATGGGACGATCATGGGTCTCAGCCACAAGACCCTGCCGATCCACGGGGTTCAGTTTCACCCAGAAAGCATTCGCTCCGAACATGGGCACGCAATGATCCGCAACTTCCTCAACCTCGTGCCGGAGGCGGCATGAGCGACGCCATAAAACCGCTGATCCACGCGGCCGCCGAGGGCCCTTTGACGCGTGCACAGGCCGAAGAGGCGTTTGCGATCCTGTTCGAAGGCGACGCCACGCCGAGCCAGATTGGCGGGCTTCTTATGGCGCTGCGCACGCGGGGCGAGACGGTCGATGAATACGCTGCCGCGGCGGCCGTTATGCGGACCAAGTGCAACCCGGTCAGCGCACCGGATGGCGCGATGGACATCGTTGGCACCGGCGGCGATGGCAAGGGCACCTTGAACATCTCAACCGCCACGGCCTTTGTCGTCGCGGGCGCTGGGGTGACCGTGGCCAAGCACGGCAATCGCAATCTCAGTTCCAAATCCGGCGCTGCGGATGCGCTGACACAGATGGGGCTGAACGTGATGGTCGGACCCGACGTGGTCGCCCGATGCATCGACGAGGCGGGCATCGGCTTTATGATGGCGCCGATGCACCACCCAGCCATTGCCCACGTCATGCCGACACGCGCCGAACTGGGCACGCGCACGATCTTCAACATCCTCGGGCCGCTCACCAACCCGGCGGGCGTCAAACGCCAACTCACAGGCGCTTTTGCACGCGAGATGATCCGCCCCATGGCCGAAACGCTGGGCCAGTTGGGATCGGATGCGGCGTGGTTGGTCCATGGCTCGGACGGCACGGATGAGCTGACGATTACCGGTACGTCCTGGGTGGCGGCCCTCGAACACGGCACGGTGACAGAGTTTGAAATCCATCCCGAGGAAGCAGGCCTGCCCACCCATCCGTTCGAAGATATCCTTGGCGGCACACCCGAGGAAAACGGCAAGGCGTTCGCCGCTCTTCTCGATGGCGCGCCGGGCGCTTACCGTGACGCCGTGCTGCTTAACACTGCGGCCGCTTTGCAGGTTGCGGGCAAGGTCACCAACCTCAAGGATGGCGCAACCATCGCAGCCCAAAGCATCGACAGCGGTGCGGCGCGCGATAAAATCACCCAAGTGGCGCAGATCACGCAAACCGCCTAAGCTTCTTCTGGCCAAAAATACCTCGGGGGTCCGGGGGCTGGCCCCCGGTCCGACATTGAAACACGCACCATGACAGACACCATTCTCGACAAGATCAAAGCCTACAAGCTCGAAGAGATCGCCGCGGACAAGGCTGAAAAACCGCTTGAGGCGGTCGAGGCGGACGCCCGCGCCGCGGCCCCTGTGCGCCCCTTTGCCGAGGCGCTGCAAAAGGCCAGCCGCGAAGGGTACGGCCTCATCGCGGAGATCAAGAAAGCCTCGCCATCCAAGGGGCTCATTCGCGCAGATTTCGACCCGCCCGCTTTGGCACAGGCCTACGAGGACGGCGGTGCGACCTGCTTGTCGATCCTGACCGATACGCCATCATTTCAGGGCGAAAAGGCGTTCCTGACCGACGCGCGCGCCGCCTGCACCCTGCCGTGTTTGCGCAAGGATTTCATGTACGATCCCTATCAGGTGGCCGAAGCACGCAGTCTGGGCGCTGACTGTATCCTGATCATCCTCGCTACGGTCAGTGACGCGCAGGCCGCCGAGCTTGAGGACGCCGCCATGGCCTGGGGCATGGACGTGTTGCTCGAGGTGCATGACGCCGCCGAACTGGACCGCGCCACGCAACTCAAAAGCCCTCTGATGGGCATCAATAACCGCAACCTGAAAACCTTCGAGGTGACGCTCGACACCACCCGCGATCTGGCCCGTCGCGTGCCCGAAGACCGGATGATCGTCTGCGAAAGCGGGCTGTTCACGCCCAAGGATCTCGCCGACATGGCGATGTACGGTGCGCGCACGTTTCTGATTGGCGAAAGCCTGATGCGCGAAGACGACGTGGCCGCTGCCACCCGCGCGCTGCTGGCCAACCCGCTGACGTCGGGCGGAGGCATGTGATGGCGCTGACCCACTTTGATGGCGAAGGGCGGGCGCACATGGTCGATGTGTCGGACAAGGATGTGACCGACCGCGTTGCTGTGGCCGAGGCGCACATCAAGATGGCCCGCGAAACCTTTGACATCATTACCGAAGGCCGCGCCAAGAAGGGTGACGTGATCGGTGTTGCCCGCCTTGCCGGGATCATGGGTGCCAAGAAAACCGCCGATCTGATCCCGCTGTGCCATCCTCTCCCAATCTCCAAGGTCGCCATCGACCTTGTCCCCGACGCGACCCTGCCCGGACTGCGCATCACCGCCACAGTCAAGACCACCGGCCAGACCGGCGTCGAGATGGAGGCACTCACCGCCGCCTCCACCACAGCGCTCACGGTTTATGACATGGCCAAGGCCGTCGACCGCGCCATGGAAATCGGCGGCCTGCGGGTTGTTCTGAAAGACGGCGGCAAATCCGGCCGGTACGAAGCGGAATGATCACCGTCGACACCGCCTTGTCGCAGCTGTTTGACCTCGTTGCACCGCTCGGCACCGAAACGGTACCGCTGCGCGCGGCTTCGGGGCGTGTCTTGGCGGATGATGTTGCGGCAACCCGAACACAGCCGCCGTTCGATGCCGCGTCGATGGATGGGTACGCTCTGAAAAGTGTCGAGGCGGATCTGCACGCGCAGTTCAAAGTCGTCGGCGAGTCTGCCGCCGGGCACGGCTGGGCCGGAACCGTCGGCGCCGGACAGACGGTGCGCATCTTTACCGGCGCGCCGGTGCCCAAAGGCGCAGATCGCGTGATCATCCAGGAGAACGTGACCCGCAGCGGTGACCTGATCACGATCACCGACGACGGGGACACCAAAACCAACATCCGCCCCGCGGGCATCGACTTTGCCACAGGCGACGTGATGTCCGGCCCGCGGCAACTGTCGCCCGGTGACATCGCGCTGCTGGCATCGATGAATATCGCCGAGGTGCAGGTCGCACGTCGTCCCGTGGTTGCGCTGATTTCGACCGGTGACGAGTTGGTCATGCCGGGCGAGGTCCCCGGCCCGGATCAGATCATCGCCTCAAATACGTTCGGTCTCGCAGCCCTTTTGGAATTAGGCGGTGCCGAAGCGCGGGTCTTGCCCATCGCCCGGGACACCGTGGCGTCGCTGCAAACGGTTCTCGGCTTGACCGAAGGCGCAGATCTGATCGTCACCATTGGCGGTGCGTCTGTCGGAGACCATGATCTGGTGGCACAAGCCGCCGCGGACATGGGCCTCGATCAAAGTTTTTACAAGGTCGCCATGCGCCCGGGCAAACCGTTGATGGCCGGGCGCTTGGGCGACGTGCCGATGGTCGGCCTGCCGGGCAATCCGGTGTCTGCGATGGTCTGCGGCACCGTGTTCCTGATGCCAATGCTGCGCGCGATGATGGGATTGGGCGCGGCCCCTGCCCCGCGCGTCACGCGCACCCTGTCGGCACCCTTGGCGCAAAACGGACCGCGCGAACACTATATGCGTGCTATCGCCGACGGCGACACCATCCGCGACGCAGGCGATCAGGACAGCAGCCTGCTCAGTGTTCTGGCAGACGCCAACGCCCTGCTTGTTCGCCCGCCGCACGATCCGCCCCGCGCCATCAACGACACGGTTGACGCCATCCTGCTGCAGCAGAGTTGACACAAACCGGG
Source organism: Pseudomonadota bacterium (assembly GCA_038530495.1). GTDB lineage: Bacteria > Pseudomonadota > Alphaproteobacteria > Rhodobacterales > Rhodobacteraceae > Tateyamaria. The sequence continues at coordinate 28,052 of JBCBCR010000014.1, forward strand.
AACATCCCTAGAACAAATCCAAAATATACCCGCACAGGTGTTGGAGGATCGGGCATGTTGACGAAAAAGCAGTTGGACCTTTTGGAGTTCATCCACAAGCGCGTGCAGCGCGACGGGGTCCCGCCCAGCTTTGACGAAATGAAAGAGGCGCTGGACCTGCGGTCGAAATCCGGGATTCACCGTTTGATCACCGCGCTGGAAGAACGCGGGTTCATCCGCCGCCTCGCCCATCGCGCCCGCGCGATCGAGGTGGTCAAGCTGCCCGATAGCATGGCCGCCAAAACCGGCTTTACCCCCCGCGTGATCGACGGCGATCGCCCCGACGCGCCGCCGCCGCCCGCGGCGCAACCGGTTGAAGCCGCGCATGCCATTGAACTGCCCGTGATGGGCCGGATCGCGGCAGGTGTGCCGATCTCCGCCATCTCCGAAGTTTCGCATTCCGTCGCCGTTCCGGGACAGATGCTGTCGGGCAAAGGCGATCATTATGCGCTTGAGGTCAAAGGCGATTCGATGATCGAGGCAGGGATCAACGATGGCGACGTGGTGGTCATTCGCGAAACCTCCGCCGCCGACAACGGCGACATCGTCGTGGCCCTGGTCGAGGACCACGAAGCCACGCTGAAGCGCTACATGCGCAAGGGCGACAGCATTGCGCTCGAAGCGGCTAACCCGGCCTATGAAACGCGCGTGTTCCCCGTGGGGAAGGTCAAGGTGCAGGGTCGTCTCGTCGGTTTGATCCGCACGTACTGAGATTAATCCGCGTCTCGCAGCGCAGTCTGCTGCGTGATCTGCGCGTTGTTTGTGAACGCCAAGGCCGGTGGCCTTGGCGTTTTCCATTGGGACCACAGGCGGTCGCCGCTGATGTCACGCGCGGTCACCAATGTCCGGCCGTTCGCGCCGAGGTGGATTGCGACGGCGCCTGTGTCTCGCAACACGTCCGGGGTCAACACGACGCAATCGTCAGTCGCAGGCAGCGACGTGTTCGCCACCACAAGCCATCGCCCCTGACACCCCTGATAGGCCGCCGCCGCGCGTTTGCCCTGCACATGAGCAACACCATCGGTGTCGGACCATGCGGCCGCCGCTGCGTCTTGCGGGCGACCATCGCCATCATTCTCGAGCCAGTTACGGGCAACAAACCCTGCACCGCGTGCTCGGCTCAACACCCGGCCCTCTTGGGTCAACACGCCCACCAGGTTGCCCTGTTCGGCCACCAGGATGTCGGGGCGGGTGTCCATCTGCCATAGCGCGAGGCCCGTCAGCACCGGCACCAACCCGACCAACCGCGCCCGCCCTTGCCACAGAATGGAAAACAGCGCCCCGAGCGCGATCAGTGGCAGAACCACGCCGTGCGGCCCGGCGACAAGCCTTTGCGCCCCGGGGAGGCCGGCAACCGTGTCGGCGACCCACAGGATCCATTGCAAGCCGAGCCCCATCAGCCATAACCCCCCGCCTTCGGCACCAAAAGGACTGAGCAACAGCGCAAGCACCGCGGACGGGATGACCACCGTGCCCATCAACGGCACCGAGGCCAGATTGGCCAATAGACCGTATTGCGCCATCGCATTGAAATGCGCCGCCCCGATGGGCGCAGTGGCCAGTCCGGCCACAGCGGAAGAGATCACCAGCCCTGCCCCAGCCTGCACCCAGCCCCGCCCGCGCAACCACGTCGCATCGCGCAACCAGCCAAAAACGGCGACCAGCGCAGTCGTCGCGGCAAAGGACATCTGGAAACCCGGGCCAAGCAAAGCTTCGGGTTGCCAGAGCAGGATGATGGTCGCCGCGATGGCCACCGCCCGCAAGCTGAGCGCACGCCGGTCCAGCATCACCGCGCACAGCGCCACGGCAACCATCACGAAGGCCCGTTCGGTGGCCACGTTGCCACCCGACAGCGCAAGGTAAACACTGGCCGCCAGCAGTGCTCCGCCCGCGGCAATCTTGCGCGCGGGCAGGCGTAACGCGACAAAGGGGATCAGCGCAAAGATCAGACGCAAAAGGCCAAAGACAAACCCGGACAAAAGCCCCATGTGCAACCCGGAAATGGCCAACAGATGCGCGGTGTTGGCCGCGCGCAGATCCTGTTTAGCGTCCTCGGAAATCCCGCTGCGGTCGCCAGTGATCACCGCCGCGGCAAACCCGCCGACATCGCCCGGCAACTGCGCGCGGATCGCCTGCGAGGCGTTCATGCGCACCGCAAAGATCATTTGTTGCAGATCGAATGCCGCCGCGCTCGAGGCTACGAGCGGCACGCGGGCATACCCGACAGCGCCAAGCTGTGCGAACCAAGCGTGGCGCTGAAAATCAAACCCACCAGGCTCCACCGGTCCGCCGGGGGGACCCAGATGCGCCGTGGTCATTACCCGCAGCCCGGGCTGCGGTGTCACACCGACCTGCCAGTCGCCGTGCAGTGAAATGCGCACGCGCGTAGGTGTCTTGGCCGGGCTGACGCGGTCGAGTTTGACCTGATCCAGAGTAAGCCGTACGGCGTCCGACCCGCTGCGATCCATGCCGACAATGCGCCCCTCGACCGGACCATAGTAACGCCAATCGAGCACCGGACCGGCCAACATGTGCGTGCGTGCAGCCGCAGCACAGAACCCCAGCGCCACGATGCCCAGTGCGATGCCACATGGCGCAAGCGTGTCACTGCTGATCCGTGTTGCGAGCACCGCCAGAACGCCGACACCGGCCATCCCAAGGACATGCCCCACCGAGGGTTCGAACCGAAGCCCGAAAAACAGCGCGATGCCAAGGCCAAGGCACACCGGTGTCCACGCAAACAGGTGCCCACGCTGAAGCGCGATCTGCAGTGCTGCCCATGCCCTGAGGTTCACGGAACGTCCTCTTGCTTGCCCTTGCCCGTCGCGCCACATATCAGACGGCGAAACCCTAGCGCCGCCATGGTTACCAAGAGGTAAATCCAAATGTCCGACCCCCGCCCGCCCGTGACCCGCTTTGCCCCGTCGCCCACCGGGTTCCTGCACATCGGGGGGGCGCGTACGGCATTGTTCAACTGGCTTTTTGCGCGCGGGCGCGGTGGCACGTTTCTGTTGCGGATCGAGGATACCGACCGCGCCCGATCGACACCCGAGGCGACCCAAGCCATCCTCGACGGCATGGCGTGGCTGGGTCTGGACCACGATGGCGACGTGATCAGCCAGTTTGAGCGCGCCGACCGGCATGCCGCGGTTGCCCACGAATTGCTGGCGACAGGCAAAGCCTACAAGTGTTTTGCGACACAGGAAGAAATTGCAGCCTTCCGCGAAGCGGCAAAGGCCGAGGGGCGCTCGACCCTGTACCGGTCGCCGTGGCGGGACGCCGATCCGTCAACGCATCCCGACGCACCCTACGTGGTGCGCATAAAAGCCCCGCAGGACGGCGACACGGTCATTCGCGACGCGGTTCAGGGCGACGTGACCATTCGCAATAACCAACTGGACGACATGGTCCTGCTGCGCGCCGACGGCACGCCGGTTTACATGCTGGCGGTGGTGGTCGACGATCACGACATGGGCGTGACCCATGTGATCCGCGGCGATGATCACCTCAATAACGCCGCGCGGCAAATGATGGTCTATGACGCGATGGGCTGGGACGTGCCAACATGGGCGCATATACCGCTGATCCACGGACCGGACGGCAAGAAACTGTCAAAACGCCACGGCGCGCTCGGGGCGGAAGAGTACCAGAAGATGGGTTATCCCGCAGCGGGCTTTTGCCTATGCCGTCCAGATCAAACCACGCAAGCGCCTGATCATCGGTGAAAAATTCATCGTCGCCGTGGC